>JACQVE010000017.1 GCA_016209965.1 Gemmatimonadota bacterium
CGTCGGCCCCCAGGTCCACCCAGCGGGTCTGGCCACCGTCGAGCCCGATGACGCCGATGGCGACACGGGAATTCGCGGTCCCCGCTTTGGGGTAGCGGAGCGGAATCGGTTTCGAGTAAAGCGACGTCTCGTCGATCAGGAAGAACGTCTCGATGGGGCTCTGGTCGAGGCGCCAGAAGGCAATGCGGCGGGAGTCGGGGCTCCAGCGCCAGCCGTCGCGCAGGTCCAGCTCCTCCTCGTAGACCCAGTCGAAGGTGCCGTTGATGATGACCTCGCTGCCGTCCGTGGTGAGCGCTCGCTCCGCGCCCGTGGCGACGTCGACGACATAGAGGTTGTTCTCGCGCACGAAGCCGACCTCCCGGCCATCGGGCGAGAACCTGGCGAACTGCTGCCAGCCCGGCGCGCGGGAGAGCGGCGTGACCTGCTTTGTGGCAGGGTCGTAGAGGTAGTAGTAGCCTCTGGTAGGCTGTCGCCAGACGAGCTGCGAGCGCGTATAGATGAGCAGCCTGTCGCGAGCCGTGGACCACTGGTACGCTTCGATCTCGATCGGCCCGGACTCGCCGGGCGGGACGAGCGTCGCCCCCTCGATCAATTTCGTGCGCTGCCCCGTGACCGCGTGTTCGAGCCACAGGTCGGTGGTGCCGCTTTGTTCACCTGGCTCGACGAAGGTGTAGCCCTTGCCGTCCGGCAGCCATTCGAGCTGCTCGAGATCGTCAGGGCGGAAGTCGCGGGAGGCAAAAATTCGCTGGACCGTGAGCTGCTGGGCGTGGAGCCGCGGCGTCGCGGCGGCCAGGCCTGCGGCCAGCGAGAGCAGGGTCGCGTGCGCCAGGAGGCGGAGCAGTGCGTCGCGCCCGCCGATCCTGCCGTTTGTCGCGAATTCCCGCCGCCGGGGCTCCAGTCCGAGCATCAGCCGCATTCGCTGTATCCGCACGCCAGGCACTTCATGCAGCCTTCCACGAAGTGGAGCTGCGCCGAGCAGTCGGGGCAGCTACCGAGGAAGCTTTGGCCGGGGTCGTAGGCGCCGAAATCCACGTGGAGCTCTGCCCCTTTGGCGGGCGCGCCTGGCTCGGCCATGGGTAGCTCCTGCTGGACGCCCGCCTTCTCGCGCTCGTGCTGGGCGATGGCCTGGGCAATGGCATCGGGCACGGACAGCACTTTGCTGGGCCCGACGCCCACGGCGCGGTCACAGGAGATGCCGCGGAGCTGGTGGTAGACCTCCGACATAGGGATGCCGCTGCGCAGTGCGAGCGAGACCAGGCGGCCGATGGCTTCGACGTCAGCCATGGCCGCGCCGCCAGCCTTGCCCAAGGTGGCGAACAGCTCGAAGGGGCGCGCCTGCTCGTCTTCATTGATGGTAACGTACAGGTCGCCCAGCGGGCTGGGCATGCGGCGGGTCGTGCCGCGCAGTGCGGGGGGGCGAGTCCGCTTGTGGCGCCGCTTCTGGATGCGCGCCTCGACCTCACCCAGCCGCCCCTTCAGCTCCTCGTTTTCCTGCACCAGGCGGTGCAGGCGTTCGCGCGAGTCCGCGAGCTGCGACTCGAGGTCCGGCGGGGCGGCGGCCGCGGCGTCGCCTGCCGTCCTGCCCGTGGAAAGCACCTGGGCGGGGCGCGAGCCGTCACGGTAGACGGTCACGCCCTTGCAGCCCAGCTCGTGCGCCAGCAGGTAGATCTGGCGCACGTCTTCCTGGGTCGCCTGGCGCGGGAAGTTGCAGGTCTTCGAGATGGCGGAATCCACGTGCTCCTGGAAGGCAGCCTGCATGCGGATGTGCCATTCGGGCGTCACGTCGTGCGCGCTCACGAAGAGCTGCTGCACGGCCTCGGGAACCTCGGTGAAATGGATGTGGCCCTCGCGCGCGATCCGCTCCATCAGCTCGTCGGAGTGCCACCCCTGCTCCCGCGCCAGCCGCACGAAATCCTTGTTGACATCGGGCATCAGCGCGCCCGCCTGCTTGCGCATGAAGGCCACGGCAAACAGCGGCTCGATGCCGCCCGAGCAGTCGGCAAGGATGGAGATCGTGCCCGTGGGCGCCACGGTCGTGGTGTTGCAGTTGCGCAGGCGGCGCTGCGGCCGGATACGCTGGCCGTCGGGGGTGCGGGCGCAGTGCTCGTCCGGCCCCCAAATGCTCTCTTCCCACTCCGGGAACACGCCCCGCTGCTCGGCCAGCTTCTCCGAGGCCAGCTTCGTTTCCTCGTCCACAAAGCCCATGAGCTTGCTGGCCAGCTCGATGGCTGCGTCACTGGCATAGGGCACACCCACGCGCACCGGGATGTCCGACCACCCCATGATGCCCAGACCGAAGCTCCGGATCAGTGGCGCCAGGGCGTGGATCTCTGCGAGCGGGACCAGACAGGCGACAATGACGTTGTCCAGGAAGTGGCTGGAGAGGTGGACCACCTGGCGCAGTCCCTCCCAGTCCACGCGCTCCTGGGGCGCGGCATCGGGCGGCGCGTCCAACCGGACGAACGGGCCTACGTTCACCGAGCCCAGGTTACAGACGTCGTAGGGCAGCAGCGGCTGCTCGCCGCACGGGTTGGTGGCCTCATAGCTGCCCAGCTTGGGCACCGGATTGTAGGCGTTCGCCCGGTCAATGAAGAACACGCCCGGCTCGCCGGTGGCCCACGCGCCCCGGACAATCAGATCGAAGATCTCGCGCGCGTCTTCCCAACCCACTACCTCGCCCGTTCGCGGCGTGATCAGCGGGTACTTCTCCCCCTTCGCCACGGCCTCCATGAAGCCATCCGTGATGGCCACCGAGATGTTGAAGTTCGTGACCTGACTCACGTCCGTCTTGCAGGTGATGAACGCGCGGATGTCCGGATGGTCCACGCGCAGGATCCCCATGTTCGCGCCCCGGCGCGTGCCGCCCTGCTTCACAACCTCCGTGGACGCGTCGTAGAGCTTCATGAAAGAGACGGGGCCGCTGGCCACGCCCATGGTCGAGCGTACCACGTCCCCCTCGGGGCGCAGCCGGCTGAACGAGAAACCCGTGCCGCCGCCCGACTGGTGCACCAGCGCCATGGCGCGCAGCGTGTCATAAATGCCGTTCTTGCCGTTGGACAGCGCGTCTTCCACGGGCAGCACGAAGCAGGCCGAGAGCTGGCCCAGCGGCCGCCCCGCATTCATCAGGGTAGGCGAGTTGGGCTCGAACAACCCCGTCGCCAGCAGGCGGTAAAATTCCCGCGCCACCGCCTCGACTGCACCCTCGCTCGCCCCGAACTTGGCATCCTCCGCCGCTACCACCCGCGCCACCCGCCAGAACATGTGCTCCGGCTCCTCGACCGGATTCCCACTCTCGTCCTTGCGCAAGTAGCGTCGCGCCAGCACGAGCCGCGCATTCTCCGTGAGCTTCGCGGACGGGAGATCCTCGACCATGACCTCACCTCCCGCTGGCGACGGCAACTGGGTAGCGTTCCCGGTGGTTGGATGGCGCTTCATGGCTCGCTCCTGGGAAACCCCACTGAGGGACCTCGGGACCACCGCTGTGGGGCACCGGCTGCCGCCGTCAGTCTCGCGCGTGCCCGGGCGGGCCCCCAAGATATTGGGGGGAGAGCAGTATACATCGGCCACATGTTGGGGTCAAGCCCCGGGTGCCGGCGAGGCCGAACGCGATGGAGGGGCCTCGCGCGGCAGGCTGGAAGTTGGGGCGAAGCGGGTGTGGGAATCAAGGCCCGGGGCGCGGCCGGCGGGGTCGGGCCCGGCCGGACTTGCGGCAGTGGATGTGGCGCCTGCGTTCGAGCTCGCGCTGGCGCTGCCGCTCGGCGAGCGGCTCGGGCGCGGCTGGGGGGGTGGGCTGCGTGGCTTTGACCTCGCCCTCCATGACGCGGCTGTAGAGCTGATCCTGGAGGTCGCCCTCCTCGGGGGTCTGGACGCGCTGCTTGGAGTCGGTGGCGCCGGCCTCACCCGGTGCGATGCGGAACTGATCGGGTCGTTTCCCGCCCATGCCTGTTCCTCGCTGCTCGCGTGGTTCGCGGTTAGCCCTGCGGGCGTGGCTTACAGGTTTCGTACCAGAGATGCGCGTGCCCGGCTCGCGGGCGCCGGTGGAGGGGGCGCGTCAACCGGGATCTTGTCGCAGTGCTCGGGCGGCTCGCCTTCGCCGGTCTTTTTGGAGACCCGGATCCGGACGCCTGGCGTTTCGCCTTCCCCATGGTCCGCCTCGGCAAAAAGCCCGCCTTGCGGGACGACCTGCTGTTGTGATACAAGCCTGCCTTGCGTGACGACCTGCTGTTGCGATATACTTCGTGTGTAGATATCTACGTATTTCGAAAACTTTCACATGTAAATTATATCATCGCAGAGGATCTAGCAAGGTGGGCAACGCATCCGGTTCCGACCGCGCACTCCTGGCCAAGCTCTCCAGGGCGGCCAAGGGCGGTCTGCTTTCGGTGGTCGACGCCGCGGCAGCGATCGGGATCAGCCGGACGGCGGCTGCCATGAAACTGGCCTCCTTGACCCGACGCGGCTGGCTTGTGCGGGCGCGGCGCGGCCTTTACCTGATCCCGCCCCTGGAAGCAGAGCCTGGCAAGCCTTCCGTAGCCGAGGACCCCTGGATCGTCGCCCGGGAGGCTTTTTCTCCCTGCTATATCGGCGGGTGGAGCGCGGCCGAGCATTGGGGGCTGACTGAACAGCTCTTCCGCGGCACGCTGGTCGTCACAGCAGCGCACGTTCGGTCGCGGTCGAGGAAGCTGCTCGAGCACGAGTTCCGTCTGTTCCGTGTTGCAGCCGACCGGATCGCTGGCGGGGTCACACCGGTCTGGCGAGGCGCCGAGCGGGTGCTGGTCTCGAGTCGAGAACGCACGATCGTGGATTGCCTTCGAAACCCGGAACTGTGTGGAGGCATCCGCCACCTCGCCGACATGCTGGAAGAGTACGGCCGTGCCCCGGAGCGGGATTTCAAGAAGCTACTCGCGGAGGCCGAGGGCTTCGCGTCAGGCGCTGCCTGGAAGCGGCTCGGGCATCTTGCCGAGCTACTCTGGCCAGGTGAGCGGGCCATCACGGAAGAAGCGACGCGGCGGCTCACGGCAGGGTATTCCCGTCTGGACCCTGCTGTCCGGCGGCGTGGGAGGCTCGTCCGGCGCTGGCGCCTCTGGGTGAACGTCTCCGTTGGGACGGGGGGCGCATCCTGACATGATTCGCAAACAGGACATCCTTGACCGGGCAGGCGAATGGCAGCTCCGGCCCGAGGTGGTGGAGAAGGACTACATCCTGGGCTGGCTGCTTGCCGGCCTGGCATTGTCTCCCGCGCGCGACAATTGGGTTTTCAAGGGCGGCACATGTATCAAGAAGTGTTTCTTCGAGACCTATCGGTTCTCCGAAGACCTGGACTTCTCCCTCCTGCCGGATGCTGCGTACACCGAGGATGAGATCCGGGACTTGCTAATCGGCATCACGCGTGCAACCCATGAGCTGAGCGGCATCGAGTTTCCACCGGACTTGGTGGAGATCCGCGCGCGTCGCGACAAACAAGGTCAGGACACTTTTCAGGGCCGCATGGGCTACCGCGGCCCTTTGGCTTTTCCAGGGTACCCCCGTGTGCTCCTGGACATTACCAGGTATGAGCCGGTGCTCGATCCTCCCGACGCACGGCCCGTGTTCCACCCATACCCGGAGTCGCTGCCGCCGGAACTCAGCGTCGCTACCTACTCGTTCGACGAGCTGCTCGCGGAGAAGACCAGGGCGCTCTACGAAAGGGCCCGCCCACGGGATCTCTATGACGTCGTCTACCTGCTTGAGAACCACCCCGAGGCGTTCGATCTCGTGCATCTGCGCGAGCTGCTTCAGGCGAAGTGCGAAGCCAGAGGGTTAGCGTGCCCTTCCCAGGCCGAGGTGCTTGCCGTTATCCAAGACACGGAAGAGCTCAGGTCGGAATGGGGCAATATGCTGGCGCACCAGTTGCCAATGCTGCCCGACCTGGACGCCGTCCTCGCACGGCTTGCTGACCTTCTGCTCTGGATCGAGGCGCCGGTGGCGGCGCCAGCCGAAGTCGCGCTCCCCACGGTGCCGATGGCCGCCGGCGCGACTCTCCTGGCGCCCGCGGGCATCCACTATTGGGGGACTGGCGTCCCGCTCGAGACCGTCCGCTTCGCAGGGGCCAACCGCCTGCTAATCGAATTCGATTACAGCGGTACACGCCGCGTGGCCGAGCCGTACTCACTGAGGCGGGCGGAGAGCACCGGCAACCTGCTGCTGTACGCCTGGGAAGAGGGAGCCGCCCACATCAAGGCTTTCAACCTGGACAGGATCTCAGATGTGCGTGCAACGAGCAGGAGCTTTGAACCTCGCTACCGGATCGAGCTCTCGGCTGTGGGGCCTTGACGAGAAGTCCTGGTCAAAAGGAGGGGCCGAGGCGGAGGTAGGCGAGGGGCTGGTCTCGGGGCCCCTGGATGGGGAAGCCGATGCCGGAGCGGACGCGGAAGGTGGGACCGAAGAAGAGGTTAAGGTCGAGGGCGAGTTCCGCGCCGGTGCCGACCAGGGGTCGGAGCGCGGGGCGGGCGCAGTCGGTCTCGGTGCGCGTGGCGGCTGCGGGGCACCAGGCGTCGCCGGCATCCAGGAAGAGGCTGGCGGAGAGCCGGTCCAGGAAGAGGGGCCAGAGGCGGACCCCCCGGCCGACCAGAGCGATGGGGAGCCGGTATTCGAGGCTGGCGGTCCAGGCGCGGGTGCCGGCGCGGTCTCCCTCGAGGAAGCTGCGGACGGGCAGGAAGACGGATCCAGAGCCAATGCTGCCGCCGGCGGGCAAGGGCAGAGCGGCCCCTGGGGCGCCCCCGATATCGGCGGGACTGGCGCCGGCGCCATTGCGCCAGATGCTGCTGGCGCGCAGTGCGATGACGTGGTCGGCAAAGCCGAACAGGCGGATGGCGTGGTAAGCGGCGCCCCAGGCGGAGACCTCGGAGTAGCTGCGGTCGTGAGTGGCGGAGGGCTCGAGATCCCAGCGCCTCCGGCCGCCGAGGGCCAGGCTGATGCCGTCCTCGCGGCTGATGGAGAAGGCGTGGCTGCGGGCGGTCGCGTAAGCCAGTCGCGCGGCGA
>JACQVE010000018.1 GCA_016209965.1 Gemmatimonadota bacterium
CGCCCCGGATCCTACGCGCCTTGCCCGCGAACCAGCGCCGGGGCGCCAGGTAGCCGGGCAGCACCTGCTCGAGGCGCGCCCGCGCCGCGCCGCGGAGCAAGCTCTCCCACTCGTCGACCACCGTGAGTAGCGGGCGCTCGGCGGCGGGCGGCCCCAGCTCCGCGCGCTCCACGCGCTCGGGCTCGAGCGCGAACCAGTAGAAGCTGTGCGGCCCCAGCGTGAGGAAGTAGGGCCGCTCGCCGATAGCAGGGAACTCCGTCCCGCCGAACAACTCGATCGGGCGCGAGCCGCGGAAGCTGGCCAGGTCCAGCTCGGCGGCCTGCACGAAGCGCGACAGATTGACTACCACCAGGATCCGCTCCTGTTCGTAACGGCGCACGAAGGCCAGCACCTTCCGGTTCTCCGGGTACAGGAACTCGAGCGAGCCCCGGCCAAAGGCCTGAAAGCGCTTGCGCAACGCCAGCAGCCGCTTCGTCCACCACAAGAGCGAGCTGAGGTTGTCTTGCTGCGCCTCGGCGTTCACCGTCTCGAAGTGGTACTGCGGGTCGATGATCACCGGCAGGTACAGCCGCTGCGGGTTCGCGCGCGAGAAGCCCGCGTTCCGGTCCGCGCTCCACTGCATGGGCGTGCGCACGCCGTTGCGGTCGCCCAGAAAGACGTTGTCGCCCATCCCGATCTCGTCGCCGTAGTAGAGCACGGGCGTGCCCGGCAGCGAGAGCAGCAGCCCCTTCATCAGCTCGATCTTGCGACGGCTGTTGAGCAGCAAGGGCGCGAGCCGCCGCCGGATCCCCAGGTTGATCCGCATCTGCGGCTCGTGGGCGTAGACCCGGTACATGTAGTCCCGCTCCTCGTCCGTCACCATCTCGAGGGTCAGCTCGTCGTGATTGCGCAGGAAGATCGCCCACTGGCAGTTCTCGGGGAGGGGCGGCGTCTGCTCCAGGATGTCCACCACCGGGAAGCGGTCCTCCATCTGGATGGCCATGAAGAGCCGCGGCATGACCGGAAAGTGGAAGGACATGTGGCACTCGTCGCCCTCGCCGAAGTAGGCGACGGCGTCCTCCGGCCACTGGTTCGCCTCCGCCAGCAGCATGCGGTTCGGGAACCTCGCGTCCACGTGCCGGCGCAGCGCCTTGAGGAAGGCGTGCGTCTCGGGCAGGTTCTCGCAGTTGGTGCCCTCCCGCTCGTACAGGTAGGGGATCGCGTCCAGCCGCATCCCGTCCACGCCCAGGCGGAACCAGAAGTCCATGGCCCGCTGCACGGCGCGGTGGACCCGCGGATTGTCGAAGTTCAGGTCCGGCTGCTGGGCGTAAAAGCGGTGCCAGTAGTAGGCCTCCGCCACCGGGTCCCAGGACCAGTTGGAAGGCTCGAAATCCTTGAAGATGATGCGAGCGTCAGCGTAGCGGTCCGGTGAATCGCTCCACACGTAGAAGTCGCGCCACGGACTGCCCGGCTTCGCCCGGCGTGCACGCTGGAACCACGGATGCTGGTCCGACGTGTGGTTGATCACCAGCTCCGTGATCACCTTGAGCCCGCGCGCGTGCGCCGCGCGCAGGAAGAGGCGGAAATCGCGCAGCGACCCGTAGGCGGAATGGACGCCGGTGTAGTTGGCAATGTCGTAGCCGTCGTCCTTCCAGGGGGAGGGGTAGAAGGGGAGTACCCAGAGGGCCGTGACTCCCAGGTCCTGCAGGTAATCCAGCTTCTGGGTCAGGCCCCGGAAGTCGCCCACACCGTCCCCGTCGCTGTCGAAGAAGGCGCGCACGTGCAGCTCGTAGATGACGGCGTCCCTGTACCAGAGGGGATCCTCCGCCGCCCTCGGCTCCGCCCCGAGCCGCGCCCTGCGTCCCACCCGTGTTGCCATGTAATCCGTGCCCGTACCCGTGCCCGTACCCGTGCCCGTACCCGATCCCGCTCCCGTTGCCGATCCCGCTCCCCTCCCCATTCCCGCCGCCGCGCCACTACATGTAATACTCGAAATCCTGCTCCGTCCGCACCCGCCGGGCCACGCGGAACACATGGGCGGGCACCGCTTCCGGCCGGAGCTCGACATAGTTGCGTGGGCCGTGCCAGTAGTAGCGCGCGCCCGTGAGCAGGTCGTGCACCAGGTAGGGCTCGTCCGCGGGCAGCCCCAGCTCCTGGATGGGGAGTTCCAGGACCCCCGCCTGCGTGTGAAACGGGTCCAGGTTCACCACCGCCAGGATCAGGTTCGAGCCGTCCGCCGTCTGTTTGCTGTAGGCGACGAGCTGCTCGTTGTCCACCCGGTGGAAGCTCAGTCCCCGATCGCTCTGTAGCGCCGGGTTCTCACGGCGGATGCGGTTCACGCGCGTGATCAGATCCTTGAGGCTGTCTGGCCGATTCACGTCCCACGCCTTGAGCTCGTACTTCTCGGAATCAGGGTACTCTTCGCTCCCCGGCTCCCGCGGCCGCCGCTCCAGCAGCTCGAAGGCCGGACCGTAGATGCTGTAGCTGGCGCCCAGCGTGGCGGCCAGCACGAGCCGCGCCACGAACGCCGGCCGGCCGCCCGTCTGCAGGTACTCGTTCAGGATGTCCGGCGTGTTCGGCCAGAGGTTGGGCCGGAAGTACTCCCGCACCGCCGTCTGTGTCAGTTCCGTGAAGTACTCGACCAGCTCCCAGCGTGTGTTGCGCCAGGCAAAATAGGTGTAGGACTGCGTGAATCCCAGCTTGGCCAGCCGGAACATGACTTTGGGCCGCGTGAACGCCTCCGACAGGAAGATCACCTCCGGGTGTCTCGCCTTCACCTCGGCGATCAACCACTCCCAGAACGCGAACGGCTTGGTGTGCGGGTTGTCTACCCGAAAGATGCGCACCCCCTGCTCGAGCCAGAAGTCGACCACGCCCTCGAGCGCCCCCCATAAAGCTGGCGCGTCCTGGCACTCGAAATCGAAGGGGTAGATGTCCTGGTACTTCTTGGGCGGGTTCTCGGCGTACTGCACCGTGCCGTCGGGCCGGCGCCGGAACCACTCGGGGTGCTCCCTCACCCAGGGGTGGTCCGGCGACGCGTGGAAGGCGAGGTCGAGCGCGATCTCGAGGCCGTGCTCGGCTGCGCGCTCGACCAGCCGCCGGAAATCCTCGAGCGTGCCCAGCTCCGGATGCAGCGCGGTGTGGCCGCCCTCCGCCGCGCCGATCCCCCAGGGACTGCCCACGTCTTCCGGGTCCGCTTGCGGCGCGTTGTTCTGCCCCTTGCGATAGGTCCGGCCGATGGGGTGGATGGGGGGGAAGTAGAGAACGTCAAATCCCATCCCAGCGACATACGGCAGCCACGCCTCGCAGTCGCGGAACGTGCCGTGCCGCCCCGGCCCGGGCGAGCAGGAGCGCGGGAACAGCTCGTACCAGGCGCTGAACCGCGCCCGCTCCCGGTCCACTACCACCACCAGCTCCTTGTCGTACGTCGTGGCCTGCCGCCGGTCCGGGTAAGCATCCATGAGCGCCAGGAGCTCTGCGCCCAGGGCCATGCCTATCCTGGGATCGCCCGGCACAGTATGTCCCGGCCCGCCGCCGACCTCGGTCACCATCCCGATCCCGGTCACCATCCCGATCCCGGGCCCGTCCCCGCGCTCGTCCTCGCTTGCACTGTCGTTCTCGCCGGCGTGGTTCTTCCCGGCCCCCGAAGCGACAACGTCCTCGCTCCCGCTCACCGCACCAGCGCTCGTTCCGCTCTCGGCCGCGGTCAACCTCCCGATCCCGATCCCGCTCCCGGCGGCGCCCTCACGGCCGCTGGCGGTTTCCGCCTCGGGTGGCCGAACGTCCCCGCCCTCACTTCCGCCCGGTCCCGCGCCGACCCGCCCCCCCTGCTGCCCTGGCCGCTCCGCTTCCGCCGCAGGCGGCGTGCGCAGGCTCTCCGCCAGCGCCCGCAGCCGCTCCGCCTCATCCCCGCTCGCCCGCGCCGCCGCCGCCTCGACCAGCTCCGCCCCGATCAGCAGCTCGACGGAAACGTCCTGCCCCGCGGCCACCCGCTTTTCCATGTCGCGCCGCCAGGAGCGAAACGCGTCCACCCAGCCGATCACTGTGTACCGGTACCGCCCCAGCTCGGTGACCTGGAACTCGCCGCGCCACCGGTCGTTCACCGGCGGCTGCATGCGCGCTTCTGCCCACGCCGCCGCCCCCTCCTTGCGGTAGAGGAGGGCGCACGCCACCGCGTCATGGCCATCGGCAAACACATCGGCCTCGACGGCCACGGTCTCGCCCACCGTCCGTTTGATGGGGAAGCGGCCGCAGTCCGTTTCGGGGGCCACCCCCCCGATCACGACGCGATTCTTGCTCTCGCGCATCGCTAATCCCCCCGCCGCCGAGCGGTCCGGTCTGGCATGAGCCCGTTCCGGGGGCCTCCTACACAACCCGTTCCAGTGGCGTTCTGCAGCACCCGCGCCAGCTCCCCGTCTTCCGCGCACCGCCGCTCGCCGCCACGGTGCATGCCAGCTCTCGAAGAGGGGCCGCCGCGAATCCGGACGGCGTTCACTTGAGGCGGACGTAATACAGGTATTCTGTGACCTCGTCTCCGGTGTACTGGCGTTGGTTGCTGTCGCTGTCGGAGCGGTAGCGCTTGTAGTCCTGCCCGACACGCCGGTAAGTGTCGCGAATGCCATATCGTCTGAAGATTCGTTCGATTTCGGTCTCGGGGATTATTCCCTCGTTGTTGTAGCTCATCAGGACGTGGACCGAGTTTACCTTGGAAAGCAGGCGTTCCAAGGCGGGCGCGCAGCCGTCTCTCGTCGACCACGCGGATTTCTTGTGGTCATTCGGGATGAGACCTGTCTTGCCGCGCAAGTCAGGTTGCGATTCGAACCAACCCTCGGCGATGAGCTCGGGTACGTGATAGTACGCACTGTATTGGCGCGTGTTGTAGGGAGGATCGAGGTAAAGAAGAGTGAGTTCACCAAGGGTACCGACCAGTGCAGCTACATCCTGTTGATGGGCCTGATGTGCGCGGTGCGTGCCCACGGTCAGATCGGGCATCTGGAGGCGCAACGGGCGTTGGGCGTTGCCTTGCCAGGTTTTTACGTACGCGGCGTAGACTCCGGTCGTGTTCGCAGCAGCATCGGCCGCCTCGAGAAGCGCGGCCAGGAGTATATAATACTCGTCCTCGTTTATTGCGCCCGCGGAGCGCCACTCCTCGAGTTTGTGACGCACGGCATCGATGCGAGCAGCGTTAAGGCGGGTGAAGTACATGCGCTCGCCGCCGGCGGCTTGGGCGTCGGCGCTGAAGTGACGTGTGATGAACGACGGCTTCGGGGGTAGGAAAGTGTCAAGATAGACGAGCACCTCCTCAAGATGGCGGGTGGCCTCGCTCATACGTGGGAACAGGTCTACTTGGCCGGCGAAGCGAGAGGCAACTTCGCTGGCGAATTCGCGCTGTCGGCGGACTCGCCGGAAATCGGGATCAGCAGCAAGGCCTTGAAAAGTCGGATACGCGTCCGCAACAACGTATGCTCGTTGAAGCACGTAGCTGAACGACATGATGTCGCATGCTTCGACAGTGAATCCACGCGCCTTGAGGTAACTCGCGACGCTGGCAGTGCCGGCGAACGCGTCCAGGGCGCGGCCGTCATGGAGGCACAGCTCATCGAGGAAGCTCCCCATGAAATCGAGAAGCTTCGTTTTGTTGCCAATATACCTCATCGCTCCACGGAACGCGGCCGATCGTCAGTAACCCCGGCACAAGCTGACGCGATCGTCTTACCGCCCCCGCACCCGCCGCATCATGTCTTTGACCTCCGCGCGCGGCGCGCGGGTCATTCCGTTGAACAGCCCGCCCGAGGCGAGCCATTCGCCGCCGTCGATGGTGACGCACTCGCCGTTGATGAACGCGGCCGCGTCGGAGACCAGGAACGCGGCCAGGTTGGCCAGCTCCTCGGCCCGGCCGAAGCGGCCCAGGGGGATGCGGGCCCTGGCCTCGGCCTCGACCTCCGGTGTGGGCATGAGTCGTTGCCAGGCGCCTTCCGTGGGGAAGGGGCCGGGCGCAATGGCATTGACGCGGATGCCGTACGTCGCCCACTCGACGGCCAGCGACCGGGTGAGCGCGAGCACACCCGCCTTGGCGGCCGCGGAGGGGGCGACGAAGGCCGAGCCCGTCCAGGCGTAGGTGGTCACGATGTTCAGGATGTTGCCACCCGCGCCGCGCTGCATCATGTGGCGTCCCGCGGCCAGGGTCGCGTGGAAGGTGCCGTACAGCACGGTCTGCACGATGGCGTTGAAGCCGTTGGGCGAGAGATCCTCCGTCGCCGCCAGGAAGTTGCCGGCCGCGTTGTTGACCAGGACGTCCAGCGCGCCGAAGCGTGACACGACGCCCTCGACCAGTCCCTCGACCTGGGCGAAGTCGCGCACGTCCGTAGCCCGCGCGAAGACGCGCGCGCCCGTCGCGTCAATCGCCGGTGCCGCCCGCTCCAGGCGCTCGGCGTTCCGCCCCGCGATGGCTACGTTGGCGCCCAGCTCGGCGAACCTCTGGGCCATGGCGAGTCCCAACCCCGAGCCGCCGCCGGTCACCAGCGCCGTCCGCCCTCGCAGCGCCTCCTCCTTCAGCATGTGCTCCGCTCCTCTGCGGGGTTGCCGGTTCGAGTGGGGGATCCTGACCGCTTGAAGTGTAGCCCCCGCCACGGATTTCGTTGCTGGCCTTCCGACTTCCGCCCGCGGCTCGTACAGGTCTGCGGTAGGTTTGGTGCGGTTTCCGGGAGATCGAACGTTCGCCGGCGAGTCAAGCCTCGTTTGCGATGGTGAGCTTGAAGCCGTCCGGGTCCGTGACGGCGAAGCCCATGGGACCCCATGGGAGTGGCGACGGCCCGTTGTCCAGTGTGATCCCGGCGACCTTCGCGCGCTCAGCGAGCGCGGTGATGTCCTGGCCGGTGTCCACCCAGATCCGCATGCCTACCCCCTTCACCCGATCCCGGCCTTTGGCGAAGTCGTCCTGAGCGAGACCCAGCCGGCTGGCGCCCGCCCTGAGCACCACGAACCGGACCTGGCCCTCCACCTCGGTCTGGTCCTCGATCGCGAACCCCAGCCCGTCCGTGTAGAAGCGGAGGCTGCGCTGCAGATCATTGACCGTCAGTGTGGGCGTAAGGCTCAGAGCCTGCAGGCCCTGCGCCGCGGCAGCGCTTTCGTGCTCGGCCATTGGACGTTGCTCCGGTCGTGGGGCTACTTGGTCCGCCCAAGCTACGCCGTCCTCGGAGGTCGGACAAGAAGCGCACCGGCGCCCGCATGCGGCAGCGGGTCGCTTGACTCTCCCGAGGCCCCGCGGCAGTGTGTAGGGCCCTCCCGGTCGTGATCGCAGCCGGAGCGGGCTGCCTCTTTGCCGTTGGACGAACTCGTCCGCGACGCGACGGCTCTCGTGCACCTGGCGTGCGGAGGGTGAAAGCGGTCTCTTCCTGAACGCTCGGGTCTGGAGGAGGATCGTTGGGGCAGCAGGCTTTCTGTACGGCCCGCTGGGCCGGCCGCAGCTCCGAGGGCAAGCTGCTGCTGGAATCGGACGCGCTCGTGTTTCGCGGCGAGTTCCGCCTGGCCGTTCCCTACCGGGAGATGAAGCGCGTGACCACGCGCGATGGTTGGCTCACGATCGAGTACGCGGCCGGCGAGGCGAGCTTCGAGCTGGGGCCGCTGGCGGACAAGTGGGCGCACAGAATCCTGCATCCGAAGAGCCTGATCGACAAGCTGGACATCAAGCCCGTGGCCGCCGCGCTCGTGATCGACATCCCTGACGAGGAATTCTGGCAGCAGCTCCGCGCCGAGAAGCCCCAGGTCACCGTGACCTCCGTGGACACCATTGCCCGCGCCCTCGCCGGCCCCGCCGCGCCCGCTCGCATCCCCAGCGTGCCGCAGGATGCGCCCTTCGATATGGTTTTGTTCCGCGCCGAGACCCGCGAGGAGCTCGCGCACCTGCCGCACCTGCGCCGCTGCGTCAAGCCCAATGGCGCGGTCTGGGTGGTCACGCCCCGGGGCAAGCCCGAGGTCCGCGATGTGGAGGTGATCGCGGCCGCCAGGGACGCCGGGCTCGTGGATGTCAAGGTGGTCCGCTTCTCCGGCACGCACACGGCGCTCAAGCTGGTCGTGCCGGTCAAGCAGCGCTAGCGGGGGCCGCAGCTCGGGGGCTGCGCCGAACCCTGGTGGGCCCGCGCCCTGTGCGCTACAAATAACCTCCTGTGTTGAGCATTGCCGAGATCCGGGCCGCCCGCGAGAGGACGCGCGAGGGCGTCCTCTTCACTCCCTGTCCGCCTGCCCTGGCGCTGGCGGACCTCATCCCCGCGCGGCTGCACCTCAAGCTGGAGAATTTGCAGCGCACGGGTTCATTCAAGGATCGCGGCGCGCTGAACCGGCTGCTCCAGCTATCGGCTGAAGAGCGGCGGCGCGGCGTAGTGACCGCCAGTGCGGGCAACCACGCCCAGGCCCTGGCCTACCACTGCGGCCGGCTGGGCATTCCCGCCACCGTGGTCATGCCCGAGCACAGCCCCATGATCAAGGTGTCCAACACCCAGCGTTACGGCGCGGAGGTGATCCTGGTTGGCGCCACCATCTCCGACGGGCTCGCGGAGGCGCGGCGCCTGGAGGCGGAGCAGGGGCGGGTCCTGGTCCACGCCTTTGATGACGAGCGGGTGATTGCCGGGCAGGGCACCATCGCTCTGGAGTTGCTCGAGCAGGTCCCGGATCTGACCGTGGCCGTGGTCCCCATCGGCGGCGGCGGCCTGATCGCCGGCATTGCCTTTGCGCTCAAGCACACCAACCCCGAGATCCGCGTGATCGGCGTCGAGGCCGAGGCCGCCGCCTCCGCCCTCGCCTCCCGCCGGGCGGGCCGGCTGGTGCAGATCGAGACCGCCCAGACCATTGCCGACGGCATTGCCACCAAGAGCATCGGCGAGCTCACCTTCCCTCTGCTGCAGAAGTACGTGGACGACATCGTGGCCGTGGGCGAGGAGGAAATCGCGGGCGCCGTGCACCTGCTGCTCGAACGGCAGAAGGTGGTGGCGGAGGGCGCCGGGGCGGTGCCGCTGGCGGCACTGATCGGCCGCAAGATCCCGCTGCTCGGCCACGACGTGGTGGCCGCCGTGGTCTCCGGCGGCAACATCGATGTCACCATGGTGGAGCGCATCATTGATCGGGGACTGCTCGGCGATGGCCGGCTGGTCCGGCTCATGGTCACCGTCCCCGACCGCCCCGGCTCGCTGGCCAGGCTGACCCGCATTGTGGCCGAGACCGGCGCCAATGTGCTGGAGATCGCGCATCGCCGCGCCTTTGCCGACATCCGCGTGGGCGACGTCGAGATCGTGATGCACCTGGAGACGCGGGGCCGCGACCACGTGGAGGAGATCGTCGGCCTCCTCAAGGCCGAGGGGCTGAGAGTGGAGGAGGATGTATAGCGAAGCCCTGCCTCGGACACACCAGTCGTCCTGGTACTGCGGCGCGCCGGCCGCCAGATCCGCCAGATGATCCCGCGTCTTTTCCCCCTGCGGGCCGCGTGTCGCAGCTTCTTGCTTCCAACCAATTGGACGGCCCGCCTGTCCAATCCGGGTGCATGGTCGAGCTAGCGGCAGTAGCGGCGGGCTCCCATTTTCGCGGAGTGGCGAACCTGACCGAGGGGCGAGGCGCGGCCGGCCCGGCCGGCGATGCCGTGGACGTGGCATTGGCCGCGGCCGGCGACACGGGCGCGTTCGAGCGCCTGTACCGCCGCCACGTGGCGCGCATCCACAGCCTCGCCCGGCGTATGCTCGGTCCGGGCGAGGCGGACGACGCGACCCAGGAGGTCTTCGTGCGGGCCTGGCAGAAGCTGGGCACGTTCCGGGGCGAGGCCGCGTTCGGCACCTGGCTCTACCGGCTGGCGATCCGCGCGCTGCTGGCGCGCCGGGCCGCGCTGCTGCTGAGCCGCCGGCGCTATCTCGAGGGCGACGTCGCCCTCGAACACACCGCGGCGCGCGCCGCGCCCACCGAGCTGCGGCTCGACTTCGCCGCGGCCGTCGAGCGGCTGCCGGCCGGCGCCCGCCAGGTACTGGTGCTGCATGATGTCGAGGGCTACCGCCACGACGAGATCGGCAGCATGCTGGGCATCAGTGCCGGCACGTCGAAGTCGCAGCTCCACCGCGCGCGCATGATGCTGCGCGGCTACCTGGACGCTTGAGAGCTTGGGATCTCGCGGCATGGACGAGTGGACTGACCGACTTTCCGAGTACCTGGATGGCGAGCTCGAGGCGGCGGAGGCCACCGCGCTGGAGGCGCATCTCGCGGCCTGCGAGAGCTGCACCGACACGCTGGCCGAGCTGCGCGCCGTGGTCTTGCGCGCCCGCACGCTGGAGGATACGCCGCCGGCCACCGACCTGTGGCCGGGCACCGCCGCCCGGCTGGGCGAGGCGCCGGCCGGCGCGTTGGAAGCGCCTGCGGCCGAGACGGCGGAGCGGACCGCGCAGGCGGCCGCCTCCGCCGGTGATCCGCAGACGCACCAGGGTCGCGCCCAATGGCCTTCCCTTCGCCGCCGGCTGAGCGCCGGACCGCGCTACAGCTTCAGCGTCCCGCAGCTAGCGGCGGCCGTAGTCCTCGTCGCGCTCTCGGGCACCGCCGTCTGGCTCGCGCTCCCTGGGCCGGACGCCGCCCGCCCGCCTGTCGCCGGGGCGGCGCCCGCCGCCCCGTCCGGCCGCGTGACTCTCGTCTCCTCTCCGGCCGCCGCCGCGCCGACGGCCGGCTACTTTGCCGCCGTGGCCGAGCTCGAGCGCGTACTCGAGCTGGGGCGCGGCCGCCTGGACACGGCCACCGTGCGCGTGCTGGAGCAGAATCTGGCCATCATTGACCAGGCCATTGCCGATACGCGGCGAGCCCTCGCGCAGGACCCGGCCAGCGCCTACCTCAATGCGCACCTGGCCGGCTCGATGAGGCGCAAGATCGAGCTCCTGCGTCAGGCGACGACGCTGGCCCGGACCTAGTCCCGATGATCGGCACTGCCGGGTTCGCGGCGCTCGCGGCGCTGTCGCTGCTGCAGCAGACGGACACCGTGATACCCGTCTCGCCCGGCGCTCGCCTGGAAATCGACAACCAGGCCGGCGAGGTCGTGATCCGGAGCTGGGGCCGGCCGGCCGTGCGCGTTGTGGCGAGTCATGCCAGCGACGACCGCATCAAGATCCGCAGCACCGCCTCCGTGGTCCGGGTCGACGCCGCCAGCGGCTACGGCCCGCAGCGCTCGATCGACTACCACCTGAGCGTGCCCCAGCACATGGCGGTGTACGTGACCGCCCCGTTCAGCGATGTGTCTGTGGAGGGCGCCGGCGGCGAGGTCAGCGTCGAGACCGTGCGCGGCGAGATCCGCGTGCGCGGCGGCGCCGGCCGCGTATCGCTGCGATCCGTCGAGGGGCTGATCGAGCTGGCCGGCGCGCGCGGCCGGGTCGAGGTCAACACCGTGAACGAGGGGATCCGGGTCGTGGATGTCCGCGGCGAGCTCTCAGCCGAGACGGTGAATGGCGACATCGAGCTGGAGCGCATCGATTCCGACCGCGTCGTGGCCAGCACGGTCAATGGCAACATCTCCTACAGTGGCGCCATCCGTGACCGCGGCTGGTACCGCCTGGCGACCCACAACGGCGATGTCCGGGTCGAGGTAGCGGAAAAGGCCAATGCCACGGTCACGGTGGCCACCTTCAACGGCGAGTTCGAGTCCACCTTCCCGGTGCTGCTGCGCGAGGCCCGCGGCGGCAAGCGCTTCAACTTCGTGCTGGGCTCGGGCAGCGCCCGGCTCGAGCTCGAGTCCTTCAACGGCGAGATCCTGCTGCGCCGGCCGGGCGCGCGCGGGCGCAACAAGGACTGAGTTTCTGGCGGATCTTAACAGGAGGGCGACCATGTGTGGCTGGAAGTGCATGGCTCTGGGCATGGCGGCGGCTTCGGCGGCCGGATTCTCCGGTGGCGGGGTGCCGCCCGACGCAACAGCGCTGGTGGCAGTGCCCGCCGCGCAGGAGCAATTCCACTGGCGCGGCCGGCTGGCGGCCGGGCGCACGGTCGAGATCAAGGGTGTTAATGGCGATGTTCGCGCCACGGCGGCGGGTAGTGAGGATATCGAGGTGACCGCGCTGAAGCGCGGGCGCAGGAGCGATCCGGAGGAGGTCGAGATCCAGGTCATCGAGCACGACGAGGGCGTGACCATCTGCGCCGTCTACCCCACGCCGCGCGGCAAGCGGCCGAACGAGTGCCGGCCGGGCGGGGGCGGGCGCATGAGCGTTCAGAACAACGACGTGCAGGTCGATTTCACCGTCAGGCTGCCCTCGGGCCTGGACTTCGTGGGCCGCACCGTGAACGGCGACGTGGACGCGACTGCGCTGGCCGGCCGCTTGGACCTCAAGACCGTGAACGGCAGTATCGACTTCTCGACCAGCGGCTTCGGCCAGGCCAGCACGGTCAACGGCTCGATCCGTGCGGCCCTGGGCAGCTCCGGCTGGAGCGAGCCGCTCGAGTTCCGCACCGTGAACGGCAGCATCACGCTGAGTCTGCCGCCGGAAACCAGCGCGGACGTGCGGGCCCAGACCGTGAACGGCAACCTCACTACCGACTTCCCCATGACTGTGGTCGGCCGCGCCAGCGCCCGGCGGCTGCAGGGCAGCATCGGCAAGGGCGGCCCCGAGCTGCACCTCTCCACTGTGAACGGCGGCATCCGGCTGCGGCGCTCGGGCTGAGCCCCGGGCGCCCGCCGGGGCCGTCCGTATCTGGCTTTCCCTCCACCTGC
>JACQVE010000019.1 GCA_016209965.1 Gemmatimonadota bacterium
GCCGACGGGCGGAATGACCCCCGACTGTGCTAGCAGATTGGTCAGCCCGATGGCCTTGAGCAGTACCGTCTTGCCGCCCGTGTTGGGTCCCGAGACGAGCAGGGTGCGCTCGCCCGGCTCGAGTGTCAGGTCGAAGGGCACCACGGGCTCGGGGCCGGCCAGCAGCAGCGGGTGATATCCCTGGACGACGCGGTACTCAGGCGAGCCTGCGGGCAGCAGCTCCGGGCGCCGGCCGTTGTACTCGAGGGCATAGCGCGCACGGGCGTAAAGCGAATCCAGCAGGACGAGCGCGGCAAGCGTGGCCTCGAGGGCTCCGTGGTGGGGGCGGAGCAACGCCGTCAGCTCACGCAGGATGCGCTGCACCTCCCGCGCTTCCGCCAGCTCGAGCTCCCGCAGCTTGTTCATGAGCTCGAGGGCGACGGGGGGCTCGATGAACAGCGTGTTCCCCGTGGCCGACTCGTCGTGCACGATGCCGCCCATGTCCGCCCGCCCCTCGCGCCGCACCGGGATGACGTAGCGCCCCTCGCGGATGCTGACCGAAGCGTCCGCCACGCGGATCCGCTCCGGCAGCCCGGCCATGAACTGCTCGAGCCGCTCGACAATGCGCAGGCGCGCGCTGCGCAGCTCCGCCCGCAGCCGAGCCAGTTGCGGCGACGCCCCGTCCCGCACCCCGCCGCTCTCGTCCACCGCGCGGCTGATCGACCGCTCCTCGGCCTCAAGCTTGATCAACTTCTCGGCTATCTCGGAGAGGAGGGGGTAGTCCGCCGAGCGGGGCAGCAGCGCGCGCCGCGCCGCCCGCGCCGAGCCGAGCAGCAGCGCGCAGTCGCGCAGGGCCGGGCCGTCCAGGACCGAGCCGTCGAGGGCCAGTTGCCGCAACGCCCCGCGCAGGTCGGGCACGGGCGGCACCACCCATTCGGCGTCCTGGAGCAGGAACGCCACCATCTGGTCCACGCGCTTGAGCTCCGGCTCCACCCAGGCCAGCGCGTCCGCGGGCTCGAGCCGCCGCACGGCCTCGGCGCCCAGCGGCCCGGACGCGTGCCGTGCGACCAGCTCGAGCGCGTCCGCCAGTTCGAGGACAACCAGTGCGTGCCGATTCATGACTTCGCCCCCACCACGACCTTACCCCCAGCACCCCCGTCCGGAGCCCCACTCAGCCCAGCCCGATCTCCCGGTCGAATCCGCAAATACGGCCGCATTCGGCGTGGCCGTACTTACGAACTCGACCTCTTAGCCCGGCGGCCAGCCCAGATGCCGGCCGCCCAGTACATGCAGATGCAGGTGGTCCACCGACTGACCCGCCTCCGCTCCCACGTTCATCACCAGCCGGTACCCCGACGCCGCAATACCGCGCTCCTTCACGATGGCCTGCGCCGCCAGGAACAACTTGCCCACCAGCTCCGCGTCCCCAGCCTCCAGCTCGTTCACCGACGCGATGTGCCGCCGCGGCACCACCAGCACGTGCGTCGGCGCGCGCGGCCGGATGTCCTCGAACGCCACCGTGTCCACATCCTCCCGCACCAGCTTCGCGGACAGCTCCCCCGCCGCGATCCGGCAGAACAGGCAGTTCGTCTGCGCCACCGCTCCCTCCCTGGCTGATGGAGTGCCGACTCGTCCCCTGCCACCATGGCCTCGCCCCGAAACACGCGCCACCATGACCCCGTACGGCGCCCAGCGCCGCGACCGCCGCCGGAAGCGCGGCGCTCCGCCCGCGCCGCAGGCGCCGCCCGAATCCTGTTCGACGACCAGGCCGAGCCATGGCGGACCAACCCGACGCCCACACGGCAGCACTGCGGCGAGCCGCACCTCGCACCTTGCCGCCGCTCTCCCGTTTGCACCGCTTGCTGGCCGAGCGCAGTGTGCCGGATGGGCAGGACGAGGCCGAACCGCGGGACGGGCCGTGCCGCCGGCCGAACCGCCTGGGCCTGCTCGAGTCGCAGCTCTCGCCGTGGCTGCCCGCGGGCTGGACGTCGGAGGTGGGGCGCGAGTACCTGCTGGCTCTATACGGCCTGGGTCTCGGCCCCGCGCAAGGCGTCCCGCCTGGCGCTGTGGGGGCCGGCCGCGCGCCGCTCTCGTCGGGCGTCGCGCAGGCGATCGAGCAGCTCGAGGACACGCTTGCGGATCTCTGGACCATCGCGCGCGAGCATCCGGATCTGCAGGCGGACCTGGTGGAAGCGCTCGGCCAGGCGCAGGAGCTCCGCATGGCTGCGGCGTCAGCAGACGCAGCGGCGGCGGCGCTGCCGCGACCTCACGGGCCGCGCCGCTGAGCGGCTGCGGCACCATGGTGGGCCGGCCGGCTCTCTACGCCATCGCTCCGCCGCGGCCTTCCGCTCCGCGGGCTCTCTCCGGCCCGGAAAAGCCCGCTCACCTGCACGGCGCTCCCGCCTAACGCGACGAGCCCCTCGGCCAGGTCATCCACCAACCCGTCCGAGGGGGCTCGCACGCTGATCCGCAGCCAGCGTTCCGGACCCATGTCGACCACTAGGCGCTGAACGCTCCCCGCATCTTGCTCCAGAAGCCACGCTCCTCGCCCCGCCCCAGCGTTTCAGGCGGCGGGCTCTCGACCTTGGCCAGCTCGCGCAGCTTCTTCTCCTGCTCGGGCGTCAGCTCGGTCGGCGTCCAGACGGCGGCGCGCACGATCTGATCGCCGCGCCCCGAGCCGTGCAACTGCGGCAGTCCGCGTCCGCGCAAGCGGAACAGCCGACCGGACTGGGTGCCGGCCGGAACTTTGAGCCGGGCCTGGCCGCCGGTCACCGTGGGCACTTCCACCTCCGCGCCGAGGGCCGCCTGGGTGAAGGTAATGGGCAGCTCGTAGACAATGTCGGCGCCATCGCGCAGGAAGCGCGGGTCCTCCGCCACTTCGAGAACCACCACGATGTCGCCCGGCGGGCCGCCCCGCGTGCCGGCGGCGCCCTTGCCCCGCAGGGTTATGTAGTCGCCGGAAGAAACGCCGGGCGGGACCTCCACCTCGACCGTGCGCTGCGCCGGCTCGAGACCCCGGCCCTCGCACGCCGGGCACAGCTTTTCAATACGCTGGCCCTCGCCTCCACAGGCGGGGCAAGGCGTCACGGTCACCAGTTGCCCGATGAACGAGCGCTGGACCCGCCGCACTTCCCCTGTGCCGCCGCAGGTGCTGCACTTTACCGGCCGCGTTCCCGGCGCCGAGCCGGCTCCGCCGCACGCGGCACAGGTGTCCAGCACCTGGACGCGCAGTGTCTTGCGCGCTCCCGATGCCACCTCCTCGAGCGTCAGTGGCAGGCGGACGCGAATGTCCTGTCCCCGCGCCGAACGCGCGCCGCCCCGCCGCGGTGTTCGGCCGCCGAAGAAGTCGCCCAGGCCCAAGCCGCCAAAGTCCCGCATGAAGATCTCGAGCGCTTCGGCAAAATCGAACCCGCCGAACCCGGCGCCAGCCGCGCCGGCACCCTTGAGCCCGGCGTGGCCGTAGCGGTCGTACAGACTGCGCTTCTCCGGGTCGCGCAAGACTTCGTACGCCTCCGTCGCCTCCTTGAACTTCTCCTCCGCCTCCTTCGAGCCGGAATTCCGGTCCGGGTGGTGGCGCAAGGCGAGGCTGCGGTACGCCTTCTTGATGGCATCCGTGTCCGCGTCCCGCGCGACGCCCAGGATCTCGTAGTAATCGCGCATTCGTTTTCCTTAAGAGGTCCCGTCGCCGGCCATGCCGGAGGGCCCGGCCACCTGGGCCCGCGCGTCCACACCCGCAACCGCGCCCGCGCCCGTGCCCGCCGCGCTGGCCGCAGCCGACCCGCCGAGCAGTTCCGAGATCAGAGCACTCGTGGTATCCACAATGGCTACGATCTTCTCGTACGGCATGCGGGTCGGCCCGATGACGCCGATCACGCCTGAGAGATCGCCGATCTCGTACTGTGAGGTCACCAGCGTGAAAGAGCTCAGCCGTGGGTGCCCGTGCTCCGCGCCGATGGTGATCTTGAGCGGTGCCTCCTTCTCGCGAGCCCCCAGAACGTTGGCCAGAAAATCCGGCTGCTCGGTCAGCTCGATCAGGCTCTTGAGCCCGCTGCCGCTCGAAAACTCCGGCTGCTTCGCCAGCACGCTGGTGCGCCCCAGGTGCACGCGATCCCGGCCCAGGCCGCCCCAATCGAGCAGCTCGTCACCAGACTGCAGGAATATGTTCAGCAGGTCCTTGTCCGGCGTGTCGTCCGGCGCTGCATCCCGCAGCCGGTCCGGCAGCGTCTGCCGGATCTGCTCGAGCGTCTGCCCTGCCAGCCGCTCGTTCAGCACCATGGTCAGTGAAGTTAGTGCCTGCGGCGGCACCGAGGCAGGCACATCCACATAGACCGTACGCACCAAGCCGTTGCGCAGGGTGAGGACCAGCAGCACCTTCTGGCTCGAGATCGAGACCAGCTCGAGCTTCTCGAGCACGGCCTGGTCCAGCCGCGGCGCAACCGCCACGCCCAACTCACCAGTGAGCAGCCCCAGTACCTGGGCGGCGCGGTGGATGAGCAGAGCCAGCGTGCCTGCCCGCTCCACCTCGACCAGCTCGCGGTGCAGCCGCCGCCGCTGCGCTGGCGAGAGCTTCACCGGCCTCATGAGCGTATCCACGTAATAGCGGTACGCCCGATCGGTCGGGATCCGACCCGCCGACGTGTGCGGATGATATAGGTACCCCTTCTCCTCCAGGTCCGCCATGGTGTTGCGCACGGTCGCCGGCGAAACGCCCAGCCGGAACTTCTTCACTACCGTGCGGCTTCCTGCCGGCTCCGCGCTCTCGACATACGCCCGGATCACCGCCTGCAGGATCCGCGCTTCCCGTTCCGTCAGCAGATCAAGCATCATACGCGCTGGTGCCTGGAATCCCCCGATCCGACCAACGATGTAGCGGGCAGCTCGGCGTCGTCAAGCGACGCGGCCTCCAGCTCGACGGCCAGCCGGTCCAGGAGCAGCCACCCTTGAGCGTTCAGGCGCACGCGCCCTCCTCCGAGCTCCGCCCAGCCGCCGCGCACCCATTGTGCTGTAAGCTCCTGCTGCGCCGCATCGCAATCGTCTAGGCGCACCCCCTCAGCCGTCCGGAGCTGGAGCCAGCTCCGCTCGATCCGCGCCGCACTACCCACCACGCGCTCGCTGCCGCCGACCGGGAGCGCGCCCGCCTGCACCGCGGCGGCGTAGGCGTTCCAATCGCGCACGTTCCATTGCCGTACCGGCGGCAGATACGAGTGCGCGCTTGCGCCCAGCCCCAGGTATGGCGCGCCCTCCCAGTACGCCCGGTTGTGGCCTGACTGCCGCCCGGGCCGCGCAAAGTTCGAGACCTCGTAGTGCTCGAAACCCGCCGCCGTCAGCCGCTCGGCGGCCAGCAAGTACTCCTCGGCGTAGCGCTCGTCTCCCGGCATCTGCTCCCGGCGCTCGGCCACGCGGCGGCCCAGCGGCGTGCCCGCCTCCGCCGTGAGCCCGTAAAGCGAAACGTGCTCGGGGTCCAGCTCGAGCGCCAGCTCCAGATCCTCGGCCCAACTCCGCCCCAGCCGTGGCGGAAGCCCGAAGATCAGGTCGATGTTGACACTCCGGATCCCGGCCGCTCGAGCCGCAGCCATCGCCCGCGCCGGCCCCGCCGCCCCGTGCAGCCGCCCCATCCAGCGCAGCGCCGGCTCGTGAAAGCTCTGCACGCCCAGGCTCAGCCGGTTCACGCCCGCGGCCTGCCAGTCGCGCGCCAGGGCCTCGGCGAAGCTTTCCGGGTTCGCCTCGCCGGTCCACTCGAGCCGCTCGTCCTCCCAGCACACGTATCTCTCGAGGCGACGCCGCAGCTCGGGCATGGCGCCCGGCCCCAACAGCGAGGGGGTGCCGCCGCCCAGGTAGATCGTGTCCAGCTCGAGCGGCGCGGCCCACCGGGGCCGCGCCATCCACAGCGACAGCTCCGCCTCCACCGCGTCCAGCCAGGCCGCAACGGGCGGGCGCCGACGCACCTCGAAGGCAAAGTCGCAATAGCCGCAGCGTCGCGCGCAGAAGGGGACGTGGATATAGAGATGTCGCGGCTTCACAAGCGTACTACACCCACCACCGCCCGCCGGTTGCTCCGCACCGCCGCTGCCGTACCCGTCACGCAAACGACCACGGAGGCCAGAGCCAGACGGAAGGTGCGGGGCTTGACTAAGTGGTCGGATCGGCGGCCGAATGCGGCCGTATTTGCGGATTCGACCACTAAGGGCACCTGCAGAGGTGTTACGCCCGCGGCTGGGCGCGCGCGTAGCGCATCCCGGGATGCTGCCGGGCCAGGCCCGCCAGCTCGAGCTCGAGCAGTCCGGCCAGCGTGCCCGGTGCACTCAGGCCGGACGCCGCCGCCACCTCATCCACGTGCCGCGCCTCCTCGGCCAGTGCGCGCCACACGCGCAGACCGTCTGGGGAGACGGCAACTGGTGGCGCAGCCGCCACCCCGGACGGCGGCGGCTCCGCCGGCACAGGCAGCCCCAGCTCCTCCAGGATGTCGGCCGCGCAGGTCACCAGCCTGGCGCCGTCCCGTATCAGAGCGTTGGTGCCGGCGCTGGTGTCGCGGCCGATCGGCCCCGGCACCGCGAACACCTCGCGCCCGATATCCAGCGCGTGCCCGGCCGTAATGAGGGATCCACTCTTCGTCGAGGCCTCGACTACGACAACGCCGCGCGCCAGCGCCGCGATCAACCGGTTCCGCCGCGGGAAGTGGTGAGGAAGCGCCGGCTCCCCCGGCTCGAACTCGCTGAGCAGCAGTCCCTGCGCCGCGATCCGCTCGTACAACCTCGTGTTCTGCACGGGGTAGGCGACATCGATCCCGTTGCCCAGTACGCCGATGGTGCCCCCCGCCAGTGCCGCCTCGTGGGCCAGCGCATCAATGCCCCGCGCCATGCCGCTGACCACGACCACGCCGGCGCGGGCCAGGTCGGCCGCCAGCAGCCGCGTCGCCTCGGCGCCGTAAGCGGTGTGGCGGCGGGCGCCCACGACGGCGACGGCGGGCCGCTCGAGCAGTTCCAGGCGCCCGCGCGCGTAGAGCAGGTAGGGCGGATCGTGCAGGTGGCGCAGCAACGCCGGGTAGCGCGCATCCGATTCCAGCAGCATCGCCACCTCCAGGCGCTCCAGCGACTCGAGCGCGCGGGCCACTCTGCCCGACACCTTGCGCGAGCCACGCAGTGCTGCCGCTTCCACGCCCAGCTCCGCGGCCGGCGCACTAAGCGCCGCCCCCGCCGACCCGTATCGCCGCAGCAACTCGCGCAGTCGCGCGTCGCCCAGGCCAGGCAGCATGCGCAACTCGAGCAAGCTTGCCAGCTCATTCCTCGGGATCAGGGGCGCCACCCTTCGGCCTCCCGCGCCGCCAGGCGCGTCTCGACGGCTGCCGCCTCGCGCACGTGCATCCACAACCCCTCGAGCAGCTCGGGCAGCCCCCGCCCGGTCACGGCCGAGATGGGGTACTGCGCGGCGGCCCGTGGCGCGTCCAGCGGCTGCCAATCCTTGGCGGGCGGCAGCAGGTCCAGCTTGGTGAAGACGACGACGTGCGGCTTGCCACTGAGCTCCGGCGAATAGGAGAGCACCTCGCGCCGCAGCAGCCGGTACTCGTCCGCGGGATCAGGGCTGTCGACGGGAATCAGGAACGCCAGCGTGCGGGTTCGCTCGATGTGGCGCAGGAAGCGCAGTCCCAGCCCCCGCCCCGCGTGCGCGCCTTCAATGATCCCCGGGATGTCCGCAACCACGAAGCTGCGGTGCCCCGTCAGCCTTACCACGCCCAGGTTAGGCATCAAGGTGGTGAAGGGGTAGTCCGCGATCTTGGGGGTCGCAGCCGTGATCGCCGCGAGCAGCGTCGACTTCCCGGCGTTCGGCTGGCCGACCAGTCCCACGTCGGCGATCAGCTTCAGTTCCAGGGCGACGCGTCGCTCCTCCCCCTCTCCGCCCGGCTCCCAGTAGCGCGGCGCACGCCGCGTCGGCGTAGCGAACGCGGCATTCCCGCGGCCGCCCCGCCCTCCGCGCACCACAACCAGATCTGCTCCATCCTCGAGCAGCTCGCCCAGCCGCTCCCCCGTGTCCGCGTCCGTGACCACCGTGCCCGGTGGCACACGCAGGATCAGATCGGCGCCGTCCCGACCTTTCCGATTCTTCCCCTGCCCGTGCTGGCCGCGCTCCGCGCGGTAATGCTGCTGATAACGGTAGTCCAGCAGCGTGGTGAGCTGGGCGTCCGCCTGCAGGATCACGTCGCCGCCCTTGCCACCATCGCCGCCCGAAGGGCCGCCGCGCGGCACACCCTTCTCCCGCCGGAACGCCTCGGCGCCCGAGCCCCCCGTGCCGGCGTACACCCGGATCACCGCATAATCGATAAACATGCCTGCCCCGCCCGATCCCAGCAGCGTCAGCCCGGCGCCGCTCTCCGTGCCTGGCGCTCCGCCACCGCACGCACCACGCCTACCACTTCGCCGCGCGTGTTGCCGACCTCCGGCTGGGCGTAGCGCGCCAGTGCCGCCTGCTCCGCCCCGGACAGGAAGCCGAGCGCCACGAGCACCCCCAGCAGCGCGGGCTCCGCGGCCCGTCTGGCGCCGTCCTCTACCTTGAGCGCGATGCCCAGCCCCGCGGACGGCACGCCAGCACAGTACACACCCTCGGCGCCTACCTTCGCGAACACGCGGCCACGCGTAGCGCGCGCCAGGTCCGTGCACAGCCGGCCCGTCCCCGCCACGTACTCGGGGTGCGCCCGCATAGCTCCCACCACCCGCGCCGCCGGCCCACCCTCACCTGCGCCGCTCGCCGCGGCCAGCCGCGCAAACGCCCGCGCCAACGCATGGAGCGGGAAGGCAAAGGTCACCACGCCACAGCCATCCACTGCAGTGGCTACACCGGCTGCGGGCACCGCCGCCCAATCCGTAACTTCCGCCAGCATGCGCTGCTGCACCGGGTGCTCCGCCGCCTGGTACCCCTCGAGCGGCCAGCCGTGGAAGCGCGCCAGAGCCAGCATGCCCGCGTGCTTCCCCGAACAGTTGTTGTGGATCCGCCCGGGCGAAACGCCCGAAACCCGCAACGCCTCCGCCGACGCCTCGTGAAGCGGGGCGTGCGGCCCACACGCCAGCGCAGCTTCCGTTACGCCGCTCTTCGCCAGAATCGACTGCGCCGCCGCCACCTGCCACGGCTCGCCCCCGTGGGACGCGCAACACAACGCCAGCTCCGCATCAATCAGCCCGTACGCGTCCACGACGCCGTCCGCAACCAGCGGCAGGGCCTGCAATGGCTTGACCGCGGAGCGAGCGTAGGTGACGAACCCCGGGTCGCCCGCGGCCTCGACCAGCTTTCCGTCCGGATCGACCACCGCGGCGCTCACCCGGTGCCGCGACTCGACCAGCGCCCCGCGCCACACCTCGACGATCAGCCGCAATCCGGTGACTCCCCTGCTGTCTTCAACAAGTCTTTTCCTGTGCGGCGTGTCCATGGCCAGACCGGCCAGCCGCTTCTCCCACCCGTACCCGTACCCGCACCCGTACCCGCACCCGTGCCCCCGCCCGCGGCCGTGCCTGTGCCCGATTGCGTGTCGCTGCGTCTGCCCGACCCACCTCTCCATCCCACAGCGATCCCACCCAACACCAGCACTCCGCCCACCAGTGTTTGCAGGGATGGCGTCTCTCTTATCCCGGGCAGCGCCCAGGCGATGATCGTCGCGCCTACGGGCTCGCCGAGCAGGGCCAGGTTAGCCACGTAGGCTGGCAAGTATCGCAAGGCGTAATTGACTCCCGTGTGGCCGAGCATCATCGGCCCTGCCGCGAGGGCGAGGAAGATGAGCCAGTCGCGGCCGGGGTAGCCGGTGAGGTTGGCGGCCGGGTGCGCCGCCGCGGTGGCGGCCAGCGCGGCCGCCGCGAGTCCGTAGACGATGGCTGTGTATTCCCAGATCCCGAGGCGTGGCCGGAGCCGGCGCCCGACGACGTAGTAGCCGGAGACCAGGATGGCGCCGGTCACGGCCAGCAGGTCCCCCAGGAGTGGGGAGCGTCCCTGGCTGAAGTCGCCCCAGCCGATGACCAGCGCGCCCGCAACCGCTGCCAGGATCCCGGCCCATTGTCGCCGCGCCGGCCGCTCCTTCAGCAGCAGCGCCGAAAGAGCGGCCACGAAGATGGGTTGGGTCGAGACGAGTACCACCGAGCTGGCCACGCTGGTGCGCTCGAGCGAGGCGATCCAGCTCCAGAAGTGGCCGGCCAGGAGCAGGCCCGCAGCCGCGGCGAGAGCCCATTCGCGGGCCTGGAGCCGGGGCGCAGGCGCAGCGCGCCGGCGCAGGAGCAGCACGAGTGCGATGAATGCTACGGAAAAGAGGAGCCGCCAGGCGGCGACGGCGAGGGCGGGGGCGGTGCTGAAGCGGATGAGTGGGCCGGCCCAGCTCATGGCCAGCACAGCGATAAGCAGGACGAACCCGGGCGATGCAACCGGTCCGGCGGGGGCGGCGTGGGCGGCGGACGGTGCCGCGGACGTGGTCTGGACCGGTGCCATCACCGGCCGAGATAGAGCTGCGCCGCGGGACTCGCCAACCAGCGCCCGAGGTGCGAGTCGGCGGGAACGTCGTCCAGCGCCTGCTGCAGGTCCTCCAGGCGGTCGATATCGTACCAGCCGGGGAGCAGCCGCAGCTCGAGACCGCATTCCGCCGAGCGCTCGAGTGTCGTGCGGAACACCTCATCGCTGGACCACGGAATGCCGCGGAACAGCCGCTCCGCACGCGGCCAGCTTGCGCCCCGGACGCCGACCAGGTAGTAGCCGCCGTCGCGGGTAGGCCCCAGCACGGCGTCCACCTCGTGCAGGTCGTCGAACGCCGCGCCCAGCACGCCTTCCGGCAAGGTGGGCGAGTCACTGCCAATGATGACGGTCCGCTCGCCCTGGTCATCGAAGCAGCGCTGGAAGGCGTCGCGCAGCTTCTCTCCCAGGTCCCCGGTAGCCTGCACCCCCTGGGGGAGGTGCGCGAACTCCGCCTGGAAGTAGGCCTCGGCGCCCGCGCCGTCCTCGTACCACAGCTCGACGCGTGCACGCTCTCGGGCGGAGCGTGCCACGACATCACGCAGGCACGCCTCGTACACACTGGCTGCCTCGTCGGGCGGGAGTGGCGGCGTGAGCCGCGTCTTGACCCGTCCGGCCGCCGGGAGCTTGGCGAAAATGAGCAGTCGGTCAGGCAACATGACGTGCCACGGTCCAGAGGATCTTCATGCCAGCGCGCAGACTGCCCAGCAGCGTCCCGCTGATCTTCGAGCGCCCTATGCGGCGCCGGTAGTGCACGGGCACCTCGAGCGTAGCCACCGCCTGTCCTGCCGCCCTGAGCTGCATCTCGACTGTCCAACCGTAATCCCGGTCGCGCATCCCGAGGCGCTGCAGCGTTCCGTAGCGGATCGCGCGGAACGGCCCCAGGTCGGTGAAGCGCTGGCCGGTCAGCAGCCGGATCAGCCAGACGGCCAGCGTGTTGCCGGCGCGCGCGTGAGCCGGCAGGGCGCCCGGTTCCCGCTCGCCCAGCACGCGGCTGCCAATTACCAGCTCTGCCTGCCGCCCCAGGATCGGCGCCAGCAAAGCCAGCAGCTCGCGGGGATCATCGCTCGCGTCCGCGTCCAGGAACACGACGACGTCGCCTTCCGCAGGCCTGTCCAGCGCCGCGATGCCTGCCAGGCATGCCGCGCCGTAGCCCCGGCGATCCTCGCGCACTACTCGTGCCCCAGCGGCTCGGGCCACGGCGGCGGTGCCGTCGCGGCAGCCGTTGTCCACCACGATCACCTCATCCACGAGCTGCTGTGGGATGGCGGCCAACACGTGGGGCAGGGCTTCCTCCTCATCGAGCGCAGGGATCACCACGTGCACTCGCGCGCCCGTGTTGGGTAGATGGGACGCATGCCTGATTCCTCGCGCCCCCGCTATGCCAATCTCGGTGTGATCCGCCATCCCCACCTGCTCCTGGCCGCCGCGTTGACCATCGAGCTGGCCGCCTTCCTGACGCTGGCCCAGCTCGGCGATCTGGCGTGGCGCGTCCCGGCGTTCCTGGCCCTGTCCGCGCTGGCCGCTATCGGCTACGCGGCAGGCCTGGCCGCGCTGCGCCGGCGGCCCGTACGGCTGGCCGTCATCTTGCTGGCCGGCCTGGTGTTGCGCGCGCCGCTCCTGCCCACGACGCCCTCGCTCTCCGACGACGTGTGGCGCTACCTGCACGACGGGCGCATGCAGCTCGCGGGCGTGAATCCGTATCGCTATGCACCCGCCGACCCCGCAACAGTGCCGTTCCGAGGGCCGGAGCATGCGCACATCAACCACCCCACCCTGCCCACTATCTACCCCCCGGCGGCGCAGCTCGCTTTCCTCGCCGCCGCTGCGCTGGGCGCCAGTGTTCCCGGCTGGAAGCTGCTCCTGCTCCTGGCGGAGCTGGCACTCGCCCTCGCGCTCGCCGCCCTGCTCCGCGCCCGGGGACTACCCGTCCGCAGGGTGGCCCTTTACGCGTGGCACCCGCTGCCCGTCATTGAAGTGGCGGGGAGTGCGCACCTCGAGCCGCTCGCGCTCGCGCCCCTCTTCTTCGCCCTGGCACTCGCCGCCGCCGCGCGGCACAGCCGCGCAGCCGCACTGCTGGGCCTGGCCGCCGCGGCCAGGTACTTCGCCGCGCCCATCGCTCCCTTCCTGGACCGCCGCCACCCGCTGCGCGCCGCGAGCCTCGCCGCCGCCGCCCTGGCCGCGCTCTACCTGCCCTACCTGCCCGGCGCCGGCCGCGCCGTGCTGGGCAGCCTCGGCACTTACGCTCGCACATGGGAATTTAATCCGGCCGGGCACCTGGCGCTTGCCGCACTGCTCGGCTCCGCCGCCGCCGCGCGCGCCCTGGCCGGGATCCTGCTCGCCCTGCTGCTGGTCTGGCTCTGGCGGCGCGGCACACGCGCAGAGGACGCCGGCTTCTCCATGATCCTCGCACTGCTCCTCGTCTCGCCCGTCGTCCACCCCTGGTACTTGCTCTGGCTGCTGCCATTCCTCCCCCTGCGCGAGGTCCGCCGCGACGGGACCACGCTCGCCGCTTGGGCCTGGACGCTTACCGTGCTGCTCAGCTACACCGTGTTGGGGGAGTACCGGCGCAGTGGCGTCTGGGAGGTGCCGGGCTGGGCGGCCCTGTTCGAGTACACTCCCGTTCTCGGCCTGCTCGGCTGGAGCGCCGTCAGAGCAGTGCGGCGAGGTTCTCCACGATCAGCTCGAGCCCCAGCAGGGTGAAGAGCAGGGCGAAGGCTGCGCGCAGCGCCCGTGGCTGCAGCCGCCGGTTCAGCGCCGTGCCCCAGCGCACGGCGGGCAGCGAGCCTACGAGCATGAGAAGCGCCACCAGCGGGTCTACGTAGCCCAGGTTCTCGGGCGGCAGTTCTGGCACGTTCCATCCCTGGACTATGTAGCCCAGCGCGCCGGCCGCGGCGGCAAAGGCCACAATGGCGAGGGAGGTGGCCGTAACGCGGGGAAGCTCGAGGCGAACTACATACACGAGCAACGGTATCGCGATCAACCCGCCGCCCACGCCGAGCAGGGCGGAGAGCAGGCCCACCAGCACGCCCGCGAGCACGGTGAGTCCCGGGCGAACCGCGGCCGGCGCCAGGGCGCCATGCTGCCGGTGCAGCAAGTCCGCTGCCAACCCGAGCAACAGTGCGCCGAATGCGGCCTTGAGGGCCGACGCCGGCAGGAGTAGCGCCAGGCGAGTCCCCAGCACGGCTGCTGCCGCCGAGGCGGCGGCCATGGGCAGAGCGATGCGCCAGGCTACCAGTCTGTGGCGGTGGTAGGCCACGGTCCCCCAAATCGCGGTGGGAACGATGATGAAGAGGCTGGTGGCGTGAGCCACCGGCACCTGCAGGGCCGGCAAGAGTTCGGCGCCACCCCGCTCGACGTGGCCGTAAAAGAAATAGAGGAGGGGCACCATCAGCACCCCTCCTCCGATTCCTACCAGACCGGCCAGGACCCCGACCGCAAGGCCACCGCCCACCAGGGCCAGCACCAGTTCTGCGGCCATAGGCAGCGGGGCGGCCGGCCGGATCCCGCTACTGCCGGCGCGCTGTCGCTTGAGCCCGCGCCGCTTCCTTCCCCACCTGCTCCGCCAGGTACGCGGCCGAAGCCGCGAAGAGCGAGCGCGGATCCGAGGCCTGGCGCAGCAGCTCCTGCGCCAGCCGGATCTGCGGATCCTCCCCCAGCACTCGCTTGCGCGCCGACTGCTCGCCCCACTTGCCGTAACTGATCTCGAAACCCAGCTCCCGGCTGACGAGCCGGCCGGCGCCGTCGTACAACCGGCGCTCGATCTGGATCCCGTGCTCACCCAGCGCGCGGTAGAAGCCGTCGAGCATCTCGGGCACCACGACAAACCCCGGCTTCAGCTCCGAATGCTGTTTGCCATACCGGATCGCATACGTGTAGAGCGCGTCCCGGAACTTCGACCCGTGCTGCTGCATGGCCCGGGCGAACTCCCGCTCTTCCGGCGAGATCGCCGTATCCCGCGGCAGAATCACATCCGGCGTGATGCCGCCGCCACCCAACACCTTCCGCCCCGAATCCGTGTGGTAGACCTGCGCGCTGTCCCTCGAGGCCGAACCGGCGCGCAGGTCCGCGCTCGCAGGCTCACCATCAATGCCGTAGGGCTTGTGGATGGACCGACCGGACGGCGTGTACCAGCGCGCGGTCGTCAACTTCAGGAAATGACCGCCCGGAAGCTTGTATAGCGTTTGCACGGAGCCCTTGCCGAAGCTCGTCTCCCCGATCAGCAGCGCCCGATCATGATCCTGCAGGGCTCCCGCCACGATCTCGGATGCCGAGGCGCTGCCCGGCCCGACCAGCACCACGACGGGCAGCCCCGGGAACTCGTCATCCTGCATGGCCGGGAACTTCTGGTTCGAGCTCGGCGTCCGGCCGCGCATCTCCGTGACGAGCTGGCCGCGGGAGAGGAACACGTCGGAAACCGAAACCCCCTGATCCAGCAGCCCACCCGGGTTCCCCCGCAGGTCCAGGATCAGGCCGCGCATCCCCTGCGTCCGCAGCCGGGCGATGGTTTCGCGCAACTCGTCCGTCGAGCTCTCACTGAACGCCCGCAGCTCGACGTAGGCTACGCCCCCACCCATCACGTAGGCGACGGGCACCGAGGAAACGTGAATTTCGTCCCGCACGATCCGGAACGGGATCAGCTGCTCCACCCCCACACGCAGGATCCGCAGGTCCACCGGCGCGCCCTTCGGCCCGCGCAGCTTGGTCACCGCTTCGGTTTCGTTCCACCCCCGCGTCGTGACTCCATCCACCTCCACAATCCGATCGCCGGGCAAGAGCCCCGCCCGCTCCGCCGGCGTGCTGGGCAGCGGCGCGATCACCGTGACCCAGCCGTCCCGCAGCGCGATCTGGATTCCCAGCCCTCCATACTCGCCCCGCGTCGTCACTTCGAGCTGGCTGTACTCCTCCGGCGTCATGAACACGGAGTGCGGGTCGCCCAGCTCGTTCAGCAGCCCGTCGATCGCCATGCGGTACAGATCGCTCGGCTGCTTCTCCTCGACAAAGCGGTCCGAGACGTGGTGCAGCACCTCCTCGAACAGCCGCGCCTGCAAATAGACGTTCCGCTCCCGGCTCACCCCCTGCTGCAGGAACCACCCGCCCGTGGCCAATGCCAGCAAGGCCACCACCGTCGGCACCAGGATTGAACGCTTGATCTTCATCCGTCCTCCGAGACTCTATCAGCCGGGCGAGCCGGCAAGACGCGCTTCCTTGCTAACCCTCTGCGGACGCGAAAGTTTCCGGAAACCGCGCACCCAGCCGCCGCACGATATCGCGGTGCACTTCCTCGGCCGCGCGCGTCCCATCCAGCCGCTCGATGCTCGAATCCTGTGCCGCAAGCAAGCGGTATGCCTCCGCCACTCGGGCATGGAATCCTGCGCCCGCCTGTTCGATTCGGTCCGCCCGCCGGCCCTCCTGCACCCGGCGGCGCTCACTTACCTGGGGCGGCACCTCGAGCAGCAGCACCAGGTCGGGGCGCAGGCCGCGCGTCGCGAACGCATTCAGCCTGCGGACTTCCTCGACAGGCAGCCCGCGGCCGTACCCCTGATACGCTAAACTGGAAAGCTCGAAGCGGTCCGCCACAACCACGCTCCCCGCGACCAGCGCGGGGGCAATCACCTGCTCGGTCAACGCCGAGCGCGCCGCCAGGAGCAGCAGCAGCTCCGGGCGGGGCGGAACCTGCGCTCCCTCGAGCAGCACCCGCCGGATCTGCTCTCCCAGCGGCGTACCGCCAGGCTCCCGCGTGACGACGTGCGGGATGTCTCGGCCCCCCAGCCATTCGGCGAGCAGCACGGCCTGCGTGCTCTTGCCCGAGCCCTCCACCCCCTCCAGCACAAGGAAAAGCCCTCGCACCGGACTCTGACTTCGCTCGACCTGTTTACTCGTAATACTCCAGCCCCAGGTGCGTGATCTGCTCCTCCCCCATGAGGTGCCGCAGCGTGTTCTTCAGCTTCATCTGCTGGATGAACAGGTCATGCTCCGGGTACAGTTCGGCCGCGGTCATGGGACTCTTGAAGTAGAAGGACAGCCACTCCTGGATCCCGGACATCCCCGACCGCTGCGCCAGGTCGAGGAACAGGGTGAGGTCCAGCACGATGGGCGCGGCCAGGATCGAGTCACGGCACAGGAAGTCGACTTTGATCTGCATCGGGTAGCCCAGCCACCCGAAAATGTCGAGGTTGTCCCACCCCTCCTTGTTGTCGCCGCGCGGAGGGTAATAGTTGATGCGCACCTTGTGGTAGATCTCGCCGTACAGCTCGGGGTAGAGCTCCGGCTGCAGGATGTACTCGAGCACGCCCAGCTTCGACTCCTCTTTGGTCTTGAACGAGCCCGGGTCATCCAGCACCAGCCCGTCCCGGTTCCCCAGAATGTTCGTGCTGAACCACCCCCGCAGCCCCAGCATCCGCGCCTTGAGCCCCGGCGCGATCATGGTCTTCATCAGGGTCTGGCCCGTCTTGAAGTCCTTCCCCGCAATGGGCACGCCTCGCTGCCGCGCGAGTTGCTGCAGTGCCGGGATGTCCACCGTGAGGTTGGGCGCGCCGTTGGCGAAGGGCACTCCCTCCATGATCGCCGCCCAGGCGTAGAGCATGGAGGGCGCAATGTCGGCGTCGCTCCGCTCCATCCCTTCCTCGAACGCCTCGACGGTCTCGTGCACGCGCGTCGGACGCAGGTACGTCTCGGTGGAGGCGCACCACACCACGACCATCCGCCGGCAGCCGTGCTCCTCGCGGAAGTGGCGGATGTCCGCCCGGAGCTGCTCGGCCAGCTCCCGCTTGTTCCGCCCCCGCTTGACGTTCTCGCCCTCCAGGCGCCGCACGTAGCTGCTGTCGAAGACGGCGGGCAGCGGCCGAATCTGGCGCAGGAAGTCGGCGAGTGGCTCGAGATGGCGGTCCTCCAGCACCCCGGCCTTCCTGGCGCTGACGTACGCATCGTCCGGGATCGGGTCCCAGGCCCCGAATACCAGCGCGTCGAGCCCGGCCAGCGGCACGAAGTCCTTGATCTTGGGCTGCCGCGCTTCCGTGCGCCGGCCCAACCGGATATGCCCCAGCTGCGTTGCCGAGCCGATCGGCTGGGCCGCGCCCCGGCGCACCGCCTCGACCCCCGCCACGAAGGTGGTCGCCACCGCGCCCAGCCCCGGCAGCAGCACGCCCAGCCGGCCCTCCGCGGGCGCAATCTTTCTAGATGGACTCACGCTGCTCCCTGTCCGTTGGGGTCCCTGCCGCCGCCGGCTCGTCCAGCGGGATGCCGCGCGCCGCGCGGTACACCCAGACAATCCGCTGGAAGGCCGTGATGTTGGTCAGGACAGCCAGAAGGAAGATCACGGCTTTCAGTACCAGGCCGTCCCACGCCTCGCCGAGGAAGAGCGATGCGGCGCCAATCAGCACCACGCGCTCGGCGCGGGGCATGAGCCCGACCCGGCAGTCGAGGCCCAGTGCCTCGGCCCGGGCCCGAGTATAGCTGATCATCAGGGACCCCGCCATGGCCAGGAACACCAGGTAGATCATGGCCACGTCGCCCAGCCGGAAATGCGCGTCGTTGTACAGGGAAAGCAGACCCAGATAGACGACGATCTCGCTGATCCGGTCCAGCGTCGAGTCATAGAACGCGCCGAACTTGCTGCCCAACCGCGTCAGCCGCGCCACCCGCCCGTCCAGGATGTCGAACAGACCACCCAGCAGGATCAGGAACCCGGCCGTGCGCACGTGGTGCTGGTGGAAGGCCGCCCCGGAGCTCACGGTGGCAGCGAACCCGATAGTCGTCAGGAGGTTGGGGTGCGTCCCGTGCCCGACGAGCCACTCCGTCAGCGGACTCAGCATCCGGTAAGCGCCGCCGCGCAGTGATTCCAGACTCCACATGAGGGCTCTAGGAGGGGAGGATGATCCTGGACTGGGCCCCCGCTTCCATGCCGCGGGTGATCTGATCGTTCACTCGGGCCAGGACCTTCTCGAAATTGCTTTGCGCTGCGACCAGCGCCTGGTATGCCGGGTGGGCCTGCAGTTCCGTGAAGGTGCGCTCGTACTCGTCCCGCGTGGTCGCCCCCGGCTCGGCACCTGACTCGGCCGAACGAAGCAGCTCTGCTTCCAGCTCCGCGAGACGGTTCGCCAGCTTCACCAGATCCCGATCGTTGCCCAGCCGCTCGCGCGCGCGCTGCAGCGCCTGGTACTCAGCCGTCTGGCCCAGCAAGCGGCCCAGCTCCTGCGCCTTCTCCAGCGCGCCTTCAAGCATGGTGGCTCTTTTCGCCCCCCTTGGCAAGAGGCGACGCCGCGCCCGCCGGCTCCCGCTCGCCCATGACTATCCGCTCCCTGCCCGCCAGGTCGCGCACGACGCGCGCACTGCCAAACGCCTCCGTCTCGCCAACGCGCCGTTTCACCCCCGCCGCTTGTCCCAGTCCCACCTCGAGGGCCAGCAAGCCGCCGGGCCGCAGGTGCGCCGCCGCCCCCCCAACAATGGCCTCGAGCACGGCCATCCCGCCCTCCGCCGCGAAAAGTGCCGCGACCGGCTCCCACTCCCGTACTTCCGGCGCCAGCGTCTCCCGCTCCGACTCCGCCACGTAGGGCGGATTCGAGACCACGGCGTCGAACGCCTCCCCCTCTGCCACGGCCTGCCATAAAGAGCCACGCCGCAGCTCGAGGCGCTCGAGCAGCCCATGCCGCGCTGCATTCTCCTCCGCCACGGCAAGCGCGGCGTCAGAGCTGTCCGTCGCAACCACCCGCGCGAACGGCCCCTCACGCAGCAAGCTCAATGCGATGGCGCCCGACCCCGTCCCCAGCTCCAGCCCCACCAACCCCTCTCCGCCGCCACCGCCCGACGGGGGGACGGCGGGACGGGGCCCCACCACCCCGGTCTCCCGCTCGGGACGGGGGTGCGCGGCGCGGCGCCGTGCCCAGGCCAGCACCTCCCCCACCAGCACCTCGGTCTCGGGGCGCGGGATCAGCACCCGCGGGTCGACGCGCAGAACCAGCTCGCGAAAGTACGCCTCGCCCGTGATGTACTGCAGCGGCTCGCGCTGCAGCCGCCGGCGCAGTGCCGCACGGTAGCCTGAGACTTCGTCGGCTGTCAGGGGGCGGTCGTGCTGCAGGTAGAGGTCCAGCCGGCTGATCCCCAGGACGTGGGCAAGAAGCAGCTCGGCATCGAGTCGCGGCGTCTCGAGGCCCGCGCGCCCGAGGCGGTCGGCAGCCCGGCGGCTCAGCGCCAGCGCCGTATAGGCGGTGCCGCGGCTCACGCTACCGCCGACGACTCGAGATGCTCCTCTTCGCGCGCCAGTTTCAGCGCCGTGACCAGCTCATCCAGGTCACCATCCAGGATCTCCGGCAGCCGGTACAGTGTCAGCCCGATCCGGTGATCCGTGACCCGGGCCTGCGGGAAGTTGTAGGTCCGGATCTTCGCCGAACGGTCGCCCGTCCCCACCTGCAGCCTCCGCTCCCGCGACCGCTCCGCCTCCTGCTGCGCCAGCTTCTGGTCCAGCAGTCTGCTACGAAGCACTTTGAGCGCCTTGACCTTGTTCTTGTGCTGCGACTTCTCGTCCTGGCAGGTGACCACCAGCCCCGTGGGCAGGTGCGTGACGCGCACGGCCGAATCGGTCGTGTTGACCGACTGGCCGCCCGGGCCCGACGAGCGGAACACGTCCACCCGCAGCTCCTCCTCACGGATCACAAGGTCAACTTCCTCCGCCTCCGGCAGCACCGCCACGGTAGCCGCCGAGGTGTGGATCCGGCCCTGCGCTTCCGTCACCGGTACCCGCTGCACCCGATGCACGCCCGACTCGTGGCGCAGATCGCCGTAGCTGTTCTTCCCCCGCACCAGGAAGATCACCTCCTTGTAGGCGCCACGCTCGCCTTCCGACACCTGGACGAGCTCGATCGCCCAGCCGCGCCTCGCGGCGTAGCGGCTGTACATGCGGAACAGGTCAGCCGCAAAGAGGCCCGCTTCGTCCCCACCCGTGCCCGCCCGGATCTCGACCACCGCTGCGCGATCCGCCAGCGGATCCTTCGGCAGCAGAAGGCGTCTGAAGTCCTCGGCCAGCTTCTCCTCCCGCGCAGTCAGCTCCTTGACCTCCGCCCGCGCCAGCTCCACCAGCTCGGCGTCTTCCGCCGTACGCGCCACCTCGCGCGCACCCTCGAGCTGCGCCGACAGCCGGGCCAGCCGCCCGGCGGCCTCCGCCGCAGGCGTCAGCTCCGCATGCTCCCGTGCCACACGACGCAGCTTCTCCGGGTCCGCCAAAACCGCCGGATCCGCAAGCCGCGCCGTCAGCGCGTCATAGCGGCGCAGAACGTCCTGGATGCGCTCCTCAAACATCTTCCAGCCTATCACGAGAAGAGCCGGGAACGGCCCCGGCTCTCGCGCTCACTCCTTGCCCGCCGCGGGCTGCTCGCCCCATTTCTGGCGGAACCGCTCCACTCGCCCCGCCGTGTCCACCAGCTTCTGGCGGCCCGTGAAAAAGGGGTGACATACGGAGCAGATCTCGATGTGAATGTCCTTGAGCGTGCTCCGCGTCTGGAACTTGCTGCCGCACGCACAGTGCACCGTCGCGAGCTGATAATCCGGGTGGATTCCTGGCTTCATCCGCTCAACCTCACTGCTAAAAGGAAAGCCCTCGAGAGGGCTCCTGAACCACGAAAATTTAGCGGAATCTGCCACGCCGGGCAAGCAGCAGCAGGGCCAGCGCCGCCGCCGTCGCCGCGGTAGCCAGCCAGTCGCCCCAGCGCGAGTACAGGGTGCGCGCGTCCGTGGTGTACACGGTCGCGACACGCACCGCGGGCTGGAACAGGGCCGTCCGCTCGTAGGTCCGGCCCAGCGGGTCCACGAACAGGGAGATCCCCGTGTTGGCCGCCCGCGCAATGCCGACCCGCTCCTCGATGGCCCGTAGCGGCAGGTGGGCCGGATGCTGCCAGAGCGCCGTGGTCCGGGCGTACCACGACTGGCGGCCGTACCACGCGTCGTTGGTGATGTTGACCAGGTAGTCTGCGCCGTCGCGGCGGTAGCGGCGCGAGAGCCCGCCGAAAATGGATTCGTAGCAGATGAGCACGCCGAAGCGCCGGCCCTCCGGGCCGAACGCGGGAGCGGCCCGCCCGCGCCCCAGCCCGCCGAAGTAGCGCAGGTCACCCGTGATCGCCTCCAGCCAGGCGGGATCAATGAACGGCACCCTCTCGACGAAGGGGACCAGGTACTGCTTGTGATACGTCGTCTCGCCGAACCCCTCCGTTGTGGCCAGCACGGCCGAGTTGAAAAACATGGGTCTCCCGCCGCCGCCCGCCCTCTCCTCCAGGCCGTAGGCGCCGACCAGGATCGCCGCCCCCACCGCGCCGCTCAGATCCCGGATCAAGAGCTGCAGCACCTCCTCCGTGGGGTGCTGCACGACGGCGGGCAGCGAAACCTCGGGCCAGACCACCAGATCTACGGCGCCGGCCGGGATACGCGAGGTCAGCCGCATGAGCGCCGTCATGGAGGAGTCGACGGCGCGTACCCGGTCCAGCTTCAGGTCTTCCGGGATGTTCGGCTGCACGACGGCGACGCGCGCAGCAGGCCGGAGCTCGAGGGAGCGCGCGCGCACGAAGCCGTAGATGACCGGCGCGGCCACGACCAGGGCCATGGCCATGGCTGCTCGCCGCACCGGCCGGCGTCCCCGCAGCTCCAGGACCAGCGCTGCTGCGAGCCCGTTGCACAGCGCCAGCCAGAAGGTGAGGCCGCGCGCGCCGACCAGGTCGGCGGCCCCCGCGACGCGCGGGAATGCGCTGAGTGCCGTGCCCAGCCCCAGCCAGGGGAAGGCCAGGTCGCCCAGGTGACCTTGCGTCCATTCCAGCGCCGTCCACAGCAGCGCCGCGGCCAGCGCCGCAGGTACGCGCACACGCTCCCAAAGGTAGTGCACGCCCGCGGCAAACGCGCCCGTGAAGCCGGCGAGTATGAGGACCGTGAGCAGGTAAGCGGGTATGGCCAGTGCCGAGTAGTAGATCAGCGCCACGACCATCCAGTAGAGCAGGATGCTGAAGTAGAGCAGCCCTGCCAGGTAGCCTGCGCGCGCCGCGCTCCAGCGGCCGGCCGGTCCGGCTGGCCGCTCCGCGATAAAGAGGAGCAGCGGGACCAGCCCGACAAAGGCAGCAATAAGGAGGTTGAACGGCGGGAAGGCCAGCGGCAGCAGGAGTCCGGTGAGGACGGGCAGCAGCCGCTCGCCGCGCGGCGGCGCGAGCTTCAAGCCTGGATTTCCCTCCCCTCCGCGGCGGCACGATAGGCCAGCGCGATCACGCGCATGAGCTCGACCTGCTCGTAGGGCAGCTCGAGAGCGCGCTCACCGCGCACTACATCCAGGAAATGCCGGAGCTGCTGCCGGTACGAGGCGGTGTACACGTTGCCATTTCCACCCCCCAGTTGCGGCGTCACGTCCAGCAGCCCGTGCTCGATCTCCTTGTGCACGGCCAGGGGCGAAAGGGAGGCGGAGCCGTGCGTTCCCAGGAGCTGCAGGTAGTGGCGGTCCCGTTGCCCGAGCAGGCTCCACGTCACCTCGAGCGAGATCACCGGCCCGCCTTCCGTGCCCAGCAGTACTGCCGCCGAGTCTTCGACCTCGATCCCCTCGCCCGGGTGCATGTGCGCGACCACGCGCGCGATCCGCGGGTAATCCAGCATCCACAAGCACAGGTCCAGGATCTGGACGCCCAGGTCCATGAGCGCGCCGCCCCCCGCCGTCTCCCGCCGGTGCCGCCAGGTGGGGCGCAGCACCCGCACCTTGCGGTTCAGCCACCCCGCCTTGACAAAGAACACCTCGCCCAGCTCGCCACCCCGGGCAAATGGCTTGAGTGCGGCGGCATCCGGCCGGTAGCGGTTGTTCATGGCCACCATCAGCGCCCGGCCGGTACGTTCCGCCGCCTTCACCACCCGCTCGGCACCCGCCGCGTCCAGCGCCAGCGGCTTCTCGACCAGCACGTGCTTGCCCGCCTCGAGCGCCGCAATCGCTTGCGGCTCGTGCAGGTGGCTGGGCGAGCAGATGATGACCGCGTCCACGTCCGCTGCCGTGAAGACCTGCTCGTCCGCGCGGCAGACTTTTTCCACGCCGAATCGCGCCGCTATGGCCTCCGCCTTGGCCTCGTCCGCGTCGCACACCGCTGCCACGCGCACCCCCGGGAGCTGGGCCAGTGTGGGCAGGTGCACGACCTGAGCGATGGCGCCCGTGCCCAACACGCCCACGCGGAACTTCTCGTGCACGATCATGGCTGCTCCCCCCGCGCCTCGCGGGCCGGCAGAGAGCCGCCGCCGCCGGCACGCGCCCGCCGCGCTCGAGCGGCGGCAGCGCCGACCGCGGCCGGCTGCCCGGCCGGCAGCATGAGCGCGCCCCCGATCCTGAGGGCGCCGTACTGGATATCATTCAGCAGTGTGTAGCGCGCCTCCGCGTACAGGCGGAAGCGGTCCAGCGGCTGGTACTCCACGCCCGCCATGGCCGCAACGCCCGCCGTGATCGAGTCCAGCAGGTCCTCGACGAAGGTGTCGTCAATCGCCCGACCCCGGCCGTTCAAAGCGTGGACGCCGGCACCCGCTCCGATGTAGGTGAACACGCCTAGTGCTGTTGTCCAGACAAAGTGGCCGTCCAATGCCAGCGAGAGGTCGCTCCAGTCTACCGAGCCCAGCTCTTCGGCCCTGATGGTCACGTTCCGCTGCTCGAGGGCAGGCAGCCGGTTGAGCTGCTCGGCGAGGCGCACCACCTCTTCTCCCTTGAGCGTCGAGCTCCAGTAGCTGATGGACGGCGCAATCCGAACCCCCGGCCCGAGGTAGCCCAGGTCCAGACGCAGGCTGTAGGCCGGTGTGGTCTCCACCTTGTTGGGCCAGAGGAAGGCGTAGTCGAAACCAAGGCCCCGGAAGGACAGATTCTCGTAGTCGTAGTCTTCCAGCCCCTGGGCGCCGAGCGCCGCGGGCAGCAGCCCTATCAGGCAGAGCGCGGCAAGCCAGCAACGATTCATGGGAGTAACCGGTTCGGGGTTTGTCCGCGGCATCGCATGGTTCTGGAGATTCTACTGATAGAGTCGAACCAGCTTGGCGTCCCGGTAATACGCCGACAGGATCTCGCGGTAGTGCTGACCCGCGCGCGCCCGCCCGATGGCGCCGACCTGGCACATTCCCACGCCGTGCCCCCAGCCGCCGCCCTTCGCTTCCACTACGCTGTCGCCGCCGCTCAGATCACCTTCCAGCGAAAAGAGCGTGCTGTTCAGCAGCCTCGCCGAGTCGGGGCGCAGCAGCCACCGGATCGAGTCCCCGCGGATCACGTACTTCTGCCCTCCCGCTACGATCTCGAGAACCGCCGCCCGCCCGGATTTCGTCCGGCCCGACAGCGTCAGCGACGTGACCGATTTCGCACCGTCCGGCGTCGCACCCGCGTGCGTCACCAGCGTGCGTGCCAGGATCGCGTGCAACTGGGCCGGGCTCCAGCGTACGGACCAGCGGAAGCGGCTGGAAGTGTCGCAATAGTAACGGTCCGTACCGGGCACCGCGTCGGAAACCGACTCCAGGTAGGGCACGGGCGTGCGCGGCCAGACCTCCTCGACTGCCGCCGTCCGGCCGCCGCACGTCGAGTGGTAGAAGGCGAGGATCGGCCGGCCGTCGTGCACCAGCACCTCGCCCCGCGTCTCCCGGACCGCCCGGCTCGCCGCACTGTCCTCGCGCGCCACGCCGCCATACACCTGGTCTTCGACCGTGGCGAAGAAGTCGAAGCCCAGAGCCTCCCGCCGGCCCAGGTGCCCAATAGCGTACGTGCGGGCCGCGACCGTCTGCGCTCTTACCGCCTCGGGCGCACCCGTCGGGATCTCGGCCGGGACCACGCCCAGCAGGTAGTCTTCCAGCTCGACGACGTTGGCCGCGGTGACGCGTCCCGGCCCCACCGCACGTACCAGCACCGCGCCGCGGTACGCCCGCCCGCCGAGCGTGAGCAATGCCCCCTCCCCTGGGCGCATGAGCAGGGGACCCTCGAGCGGCCCGCTCTCCGCTCCGTCCGCGTGCCGCCAGTACAGGCTGCCGTCCGGTCCCGCCCGGAAAGTCAGCCGCTCCCGGGACCCCAGGCGGCGCAGCGTCTCGCCTGCCGCCGAGACCACCTGCCATTCCCCATCGGAGCCTGCTTCGACGCCGGCCGCCTCCACCGCAACCCCCACGCGCACGGTGGGCTCCGCGGCCGGCAGGGCGCCCGGCGCCGGCGCGAGCGCCGGTCCGCGGCACGCTGCCAGCACCGTTACCATAGCGCAGGCGAGGCTCGCGCCGCGCGCCCTCACGCCACCGCTTCCCGGAGCGCTGCCCGCATCTGCTCGATGCTGAACTCGATATCCGCATCGCCGTGCGCCGTCGAGAGAAAGCTCGCCTCGAAGGGGGAGGGTGGCAGGTAGACCCCCCGCTCGAGGCACTTCCAGAAGAAGCGGACGAAGAGCGCCACGTCGGCTGACCGGGCCTGCGCGAAGCTCCGCACCGGTCCATCCGTGAAGTGCAGCCCCCACATCCCTCCGAGGGCGCAGCCCCAGAGCGGGACGCCCAGCTCCTGCGCCTCGGAGACGATGGCCTCCACAATCCTGCGGCCGCGGCGCTCCAGCTCGTCATACGGCTGGCTTTCCCGCAGGAACAGGAGTTGCGCGACGCCCGCCGCCATGGCCAGCGGATTGCCCGAAAGCGTTCCCGCCTGATACACCGGCCCGGAAGGAGCCACCCGCTCCATTAGCTCGCGCCGCCCGCC
>JACQVE010000020.1 GCA_016209965.1 Gemmatimonadota bacterium
ACAACGAGCTGTATGCCGCGGTCCGCGAGGTGCGGATCCTGGCCGCGGATGTGCGGGAGCGGCCCAAGCGCTACGTGAGCATCGAGATCTTCTAGTCTCGGCACAAGCCTTGCACCACCATTGGGCTCGGCCGGCCGCCGCGGATCACGGGGCCGGCAGCCGGATGCCCGAGCGGCGGGTCGCCCCCGCCGCTTGTTGTTGTGGAGCAGCCTGCCATGCGATTCGATGTGCTGGACAGCCGGGCCGTCGATCTGCCCGACGAGCGGCGCTCGCCCGTGCGGCCGGGCGGTGGGAGCGACGGCTCGGGCTCGGCCGTGACGATCCGCCCGCTCTCGGCGGAGGGCGGCCGCTGGCGGGTGCTGGTCGAGAGCTGGGAGGTGCCCGGCGGCTGCGAGGGCCGGCTGATCTTCCAACCGGAGGGGCCGATTGCGCGGGCGGACGCGCGGGTCGGCCCCGTCAACCTGCGCGGCGCCGGGCGTACTGAGCTGGTGGGCGCGGCCCACGAGCTGCCGGAAGCGTGGCTGCGCGAGTTGCTCCATTCCCTCGCCTGACTCTCTTTCGAGCGGGCAGCCGGCGGCCTCCTTGCCCGCCGCCGGCCGGGTTTGATTCTTGCACTAACGTGGTAAGCGGGCACGCCGTCCGAACGCCCGCCGCGCGAGCGGCGGAATCGGCCGGCATACGGCAGCGGGCGGCAATTCGGGCCGGGCGAGCCAGGGAACGAGCGGGCCGCGGCCGGTGTCCCATGGAGCAACTCTTTGCGAGTGAGCGGCACCAAGTATCGCGCCGGGCTGCCTGGCGATTACGCGGTGCGCACGGGTGGCGGGGGAGCCATGATCACCGAGATCCTGCGACTGTTGTTGATGGTCTTTGCGCTGGTAGGCTATGGGGGCGCGGGCGCCTCCCTGGCCGTGCGGCGCTACCGCCTGCTGGCGGACGGCGAGCGGGATTTCGGAATGCTTGCCGTGGCCGGCATGCTCTTCGTGTTCGGCGCGCTGTGCACCAGCGTGAGCCTGGGGGTGGCCGGCGTCCCCGCCTTCGGCGGCGTGGTTGCCTGGGCGGGTTATGTGTTCATGGCGCAGCACATGGGCATGTTCCGCATCGAGACCGGCCGGCGCCCGCCGGCCGAGCAGGAGCCTACGGAAGAGCCGCGCCGCGCCAAGTAGTGGTCGAATTCGTCACCCTACTTACGAACTCGACCATAAGTAGCGCGGATCCGGGCCACGCGCCGGCGTACCCACGGTACAACTTCCGCTTCCAAACCTGCGGCCAACAGGCAGCCCACCCTGGCTGTAGCGGCCGCCGCCCGCCGCACCGATCACGGGCCAGCCCCGCGGGTCGGGATCGCCCTCCGCGACCTGGAAGTCGGGGAGTCGGGAAAGGGTGGCGGAGCGGGCCCGCGGCTCGATCCTGACGGCGGTCTCGAGCTCGGAGGGGCCATAGACCGCTCCAGCGTGCGCCGGCCGGGCGCGACTGGCGCCGCCGGCGTAGACAGTCGTATACGCCTCGATCACTCCAGCCTCGTACTCCCGGGTGAGCCCGACCAGGTCGTGGGTAGGCGCCATTAGCGCGCTTGCGCCGATCAAGGGCGCGTGATCTGTTTCAGGCATGATCCTGGTCGCGCCGACGGCGTTCAAGGGCAGCATGGGCGCTGGCCGGGCCGCCCGGAGCATGGCGGCGGGAGTGCGCCGTGCCTGGCCGGGTCGTGAGGTGGTGGAGCTGCCGCTCTCGGACGGCGGCCCCGGGCTGATCGAGGCCGTGCGGGCGGCACGGGGCGGGCGAGTGCGTGGGCTGCGCGTGACCGGGCCGTTGGGCCTGCCCGTGCGCGCCAGGCTGCTGCGCGGGCGGGGCGTGGTCCTCATCGAGAGCGCCGACGCCTGCGGGCTGCACCTGGTGCCGCAGCCGGCGCGCGACCCGCTGGCGGCGACCACCTTCGGGTTGGGCGAATTGTTGCTGGCGGGGGGCGCCGCGGAGCGGATCGTGCTGGGGCTGGGCGGCTCGGCCACGATCGATGGCGGGGCCGGAATGGCGCAGGCGTTGGGCTGGCGGCTGCTGGATGGGGGTGGGCGGCCGATCCCGCGCGGCGGCGCGGGGCTGCTGCAACTGGGGCGGATCTTCCCGCCGGCCGCTCCGCTGCGCCTGCCGCGGGTAACGGCCCTGGCCGACGTGCGCAGTCCGCTCCTGGGCCCGGGCGGCGCCGCCCGCGTGTTCGGGCCGCAGAAGGGTGCGGACGCGGAGGGTGTCCGCGTCCTCGAGCGAGGGCTGGCGGTGCTGAAGCAGCGGATCCAGGAGGACCTGGGCATCGACCTCACGCGTACGGCCGGAGCCGGCGCGGCCGGCGGGCTGGGCGCCGGCGCCATCGCTTTCCTGGGTGCGGAGCTGGTAGAGGGTAGCACCTGGGTGCTCGAGGCGGTGGGATTCGAGCCAGTGCTGGATGCTGCAGAGCTGGTGGTGACTGGCGAAGGCAGCTACGACAGGCAGAGCGCGCTGGGGAAGATCACGGGCGAAGTCGTGGCGCGCGCGCGGCGGCAGGGCAAGCCAGTGCTGGTCGTCGCCGGGCGCATCGAGGCGGCGCTGCCCGACGGTGTTTCCGCCGCGGACGCCGGGGGCGAATGGCTCTCGCCCAAGGGGCTGGAGAAGCTGGTGGCCCAGGCAATAGCGCGGTTGCCAGGCGCGCAGCGCCCGGGGTAGCTTGGCGCCGGCCATGGGCGCGGAGGGGGGTGCCCCAAGCCGGGGGGCTTTGCGGCGATTGACCCCGGGGTAGGGGCGAGAGTGGTGCGCATTGGAGGAGCGGGTACGGGTACGGGTACGGGAATGGAACGGATCGGGACAGGGAGCGGGAGCGGGAGGATCGGCATGCCGGAAGACTTGATGGACAAGCTGGTGTCGCTCTGCAAGCGACGGGGCTTCGTGTTCCAGTCGTCGGAGATCTACGGCGGGACGGGCTCGGTTTGGGACTACGGCCCGTTGGGCGTGGAGCTGAAGAACAACCTGCGTGCGGCGTGGTGGCGCGCCATGGTGCATGAGCGCGACGACATCGAGGGACTGGACGCGGCCATCCTGATGCACGCGCGCGTGTGGGACGCGAGCGGCCACGTGGCCGGGTTCACGGACCCGCTGGTGGAATGCCGGAACTGCCACCGCCGCTTCCGCGGCGATGACCCGGACGTACGCTGGAAGCAGCAGTGTCCGGTGTGCGGCACGACACAGGCGTTCGGCGAGCCGCGCATGTTCAACCTGATGTTCAAGACGTTCATGGGGCCGGTGGAGGCGGCGGCTGCCGTGGTCTATTTGCGGCCGGAGACAGCGCAGGGCATCTACGTCAACTTCCAGAACGTGCTGACCACCAGCCGGCAGCGGATCCCTTTCGGCATTGCGCAGGTGGGGAAGGCGTTCCGCAACGAGATCACGCCGGGCAACTTCATCTTCCGCACCCGCGAGTTCGAGCAGATGGAGATGCAATTTTTCGTCGAGCCGGGCACGGATGAGGAGTGGCTGGAGGTCTGGAAGTCGGAGCGAATGCGGTGGGTCGAGTCGCTGGGGATCCGCAGGGAGCGGCTGCGCTTCCACGAGCACGAGCCGCAGGAGCTGGCGCACTACGCCAAGCGTGCCATCGACATCCAGTACGAGTTCCCGTTCGGCTGGCAGGAGTTCGAGGGGATCCACAACCGCACGGACTTCGACCTGCGCCGGCACGAGGAGTATTCAGGAAAACGGCTCGAGTACGTGGACCCGGTGGACCGGCAGAAGCGCTACATCCCTTACATCATCGAGACTTCCGCTGGGCTCGACCGGACCCTGCTGGTGCTGCTGGTGGACGCCTACCGGGAGGAGGAGGTGGAGGGCGAGACGCGCGTCGTACTATCGCTCCAACCCCGACTCGCGCCCCTCAAGGTGGCGGTCTTCCCACTGGTGAAGAAGGACGGGTTGCCCGAGATGGCGACGCGCATTCACCAGGCGTTCCGTGCCGCTGGCGTCCCCTCCTTCTACGATGACAGTGGTTCGATCGGCCGGCGCTACCGCCGGCAGGACGAGGCGGGGACGCCCTTTGCCATCACGGTCGACGGCCAGAGCATGGAGGACGAGACTGTGACCGTGCGGGACCGCGACACGCTGCGGCAGTCGCGCGTGGGCGCGGGGCGAGTCGTCGAGTACGTGCAGGAGCGGGTGGGGGGATAGGAGGTATGGCCGCGTCCGGAAGTAGACGGGAAGGGGATCGGGATCGAGGGAAAGGAGGCGCGGCTTGACCGAGCGGGTCCAGCAGTTCACCAGCCGCTGGGGCATGATGGCGGCGATGTTGGGGATGGCGGTGGGCACGGGCAACATCTGGCGGTTTCCGCGCATGGCCGCGTCCAATGGCGGAGGCTCTTTCCTCGTTGCCTGGGCAGTTTTCCTGCTGGCCTGGTCGGTGCCGCTGATCCTGGTCGAGTTCGCCATGGGGAAGGCGACGCGCTACGGCCCGGTGGGCGCCTTTGCCCGGATGATGGGGCGGCGTTTCGCCTGGATGGGCGCATGGGTGGCGTGGACGGCCATTGCCATCATGTTTTACTACGCCGTCGTGATGGGCTGGACCATGCGCTTCCTCTGGGCCGCCCTGACTGGCGAGCTGGCGAGTGCGGCGCCCGGAGCGGTGTGGCAGGACTTTGCTTACTCCTGGAGCGCCGTGTTCTTCCAGGCGCTGGCCGTGGGGCTGGGGGTGTGGATCGTGGCGCGAGGTGTGCGCCGGATCGAGGCGGCGGCGCGCGTGCTCATGCCCATGCTCTTCCTGCTGGTCATTGTACTGGCAGTGCGGGCGGTGACCCTGCCGGATGCGGGGCGGGGCCTCGCCTTCCTCTTCACGCCGCGCCTTGCCGACCTAGCCAGCTACCAGGTCTGGCTGCAGGCACTGACGCAGAACGCGTGGGATACCGGCGCGGGCTGGGGGTTGATCCTGGCGTATGCGGTGTATCTGCGGCGCAACGAGGACACGGCGCTGAACGCCTTCATGCTGGGCATTGGCAATAACACGGTCTCGCTGCTGGCCGGCATCATGGTGCTGTGCACGGTGTTC
>JACQVE010000021.1 GCA_016209965.1 Gemmatimonadota bacterium
GCAGTGTCCGACGAAGACCACTGGAGCTGCGCCGAAACGATGGCGTTGCCGTGGCGGTCGGTGACCGTGGCCGTGAGCCGGACGGTGTCGCCCACGGCGGAGAAGCTCAGGGAATCCCGCGACGGCTTGATTGATGCCAGCCGGTCCGGTGTCGCCGTGGCCGTGAACACCGCGGGCGCGAGCCCGCTCACGGCAGCTTGAACCCTCTGTTCGCCGGCTGCGGTGCCTAGCGTCCACTGCGCTTGCGCCTGCCCGGTCGCGTCCGTCCTGGCCGCCGTCGCGCTGACCGTGCCGCCGCCCGCGACCACGCTCCACTCGACGGTGACGCCGCTCAGCGCCCTGCCGCCAGCGTCCAGCACCTTGACGATGAGGGTGTTGGGCAGCCTGCTGCCGACTACCGCGGTCTGGCCAGTGCCGGAAACGACCTGGATGGATGCGGGCGGCGGCGGGCCGGTGCCGTCGCCGCAGGCGAGCAGCAAGCTGGCGGCCGCCGCCATGCCCAGGCCATGCTGGAAGCGAGTCATAACGTGTGCCTGGCAGCCCGGGAGGTTGGGCCGGAGGCCGGCGCCACCGCTGTGCGGCGCCGGCGCCGGTAGGAAACGTGCGGGGGAATATGCAGCGGCGGAGGCCGGTTCAACAAGCGAGCTACCGCCTGCCGGGGGCGGCGGGAATGACTCCGCTATCTGGGGTTAGCGGTCCTCGCGCGGCAGGCTGAGCCCCTGCCGTTTGCCCTGGCGCAGAATCTCGAGGCGCAGGGGGGTGTGCCTCGAGCGGGCCACGGCCCGGCGCAGCTCGGCGATGGTGCGCACCGGCTCGGCGGCGGCGCTGATGATCACATCGCCCGCCTCGAGGCCGGCACGCGCGGCGGGTGTCTCCGGTGCCACGCGCAGCACCAGCAGACCCTGGTCCGTGCGGAAGTAGCGGCCCAGGCCGGCGTTGAGCTCACTGAACTCGGCGCCGGCGACGGCGCGGCGCCCCAGCTCCTCATGGTACCAGAACGCGAAGCCGGAGTCGCTCCGCTCGATGTGGAAGCGCGGCAACGTCACGCTGTCCAGTCGGACGCGCACTGTGTCCAGCCGCACGCGCACCGTGTCCAGGTACATGCGCAGCACGCGGCGCAGCGAGTCCGAGTTGAAGATGATGATGTCGCCGGCAGGGCCGGTGGCGATGTAGGGCCCGGGCCGCGGCCCGGCGAGGACGCGCAGCTCCTGCTCGCGTCCCATCCGGCGCACGGTGAGACGCACGGTCTCGCCCGCGCGGAGCGAGTGGCGCAGTGCGCCCAGCCGCCACGAGCTGACCGGTGCGCCATTCAACTTGAGCAGTGTGTCGCCCGACTGGAGTCCGGCCTGCTGGGCGGGCGAGCCGGGGAGCACCTGCTGGATCCGAACCACCTCCCGGACCGGCCCGCCGCCGGCAGGCGCGTGCTCGACCTCGTAAGAGAACCCCAGCCACCCCGAGGCCGGTGGCGTGGCTGGCTCCGGCTGCTGCGCGGCCAGCCCCGCCGCAGCCGCCAGCAGCAGGCCCGCGGGCAGCGCATGGCGGGCCGCGGATAGTAGCCGCCACGGCGCGGCTCTGCTCATGGATCCCTTGTTTCTAAACCGGGTGCGCACGTTCATAACCTTCAGAACCAGGATTGGTCGGCGGCCAGTGCGAGTTGCCGCAGCATGGCTTCCCGCTGCGCCACCGCCGTCAGGTGGTAGCCGTTGATGACCGGATCGGCCGGCGCCTGGCGCAGCGCCGCACGGGTGGTGAGGACGATGCCCTCGAGCGCCGCCAGGCGTGCCACCGGATCAGTGCTCGGCAACTGGCGCGTGAGCCGGGCATGCCGGGCGAGCGCGCCGAGGTAGGCCACCTCCGCGTCGCGCAGCGCACGCGCGGCCTCTTCCGGCGTTTCCGCTGCCACGGCTCCCGCCGGAGCGCTGGCGCCCTCAGTTTCGCTGCCGGCCAGGAGCCCGCCGCTTCCGCGTCCGTCACTCCCGGCGCGCAGCGCCGCGCCCGCCAGCGTGCCCAGCAGGAAGAGCGTGAGCGCGGCAGCCAGCCGCAGCACGGTGGGGAACCGGGTCCGGCGCGCGGCCGCGGATCCCGCGCGCACCAGCCCTTCCCGGCGCAGGCGCGCCTCGAGGGCGAGCCAGCCGTGGGCCGGCGGAGCCCACTCCGGCAGGCCGGCCAGCGCGCGCGTCTGCTCGCGCAACTGGTCCAGCTCCGCACGGCACTCGGCACAGGCGTCCAGGTGCGCCGCCTCGAGGGGCGGCGCCGCCTCGTCCACCAGGCGGGCCAGCGTTTCCAGGCTCAGGTGTGACATACCTCCTCCCCATTCACTGCCAGGCCCTCCGGATGCAACAGCTTCCGCATCCGCGCCCGGGCCTTGAATAGCTGACTCTTCGACGTCCCGGGCTGGACGCCCAGCAGCTCGCCGATCTCCTCGTGCGTGTAGCCCTCGACGTCATGGAGCACGAGGACCTGCCGCATCCCTTCCGGCAGCCGCTCGAGCGCCCGCTCGAGCCGCAAGCGGACCAGCGTCGGCTCACCGGCAGCGGGCGCCGGTAGTGTCATCGGCAGCGGTGCCTCCCGCGAAGTTCGCCGCTCCCGCGCGCGCCGGCCGTGCAGCGCACTGTTCACCGCAATGCGGTGCAGCCAGGTCGAGAAGCGCGCCTCGGCGCGGAACGCGGGGAGCGCGCGGATCGCCCGCACCCACGCCTCCTGCGCCCAGTCCTCCGCCAGCGCGTCCTCGCCTGCCAGCCGGCGGGTGATGGCGAAGACGCGCGCCGCGTACCGCTGATAGAGCTCGCGGATCGCGCCGCCATCCCCCTGCTGTGCGCGCAGGATCAGCTCGCCTTCGCTCATGAGCCGCTCATGTTTCTATTCTTTCGATGCACATGTAGGCCCCAGGGGTTGCCCGTGGCATTGCGGGCTCCTCGCCTCCGGCTGTCGGGCTCGGGCTCGGGCTCGGACTGGCACGGGCTCGGGCTCCCGGCCCATGTGCCGGTGCCGTTCCCAGCTCTCGGCTCACGCATCATAGCCGGCGACGGCCCTTGCTGCCCGACCTAGCCCGGATCTTGCCTTCCGGAGCCTGGCGGCGCGCGCCGGGTGGCGTGAGGCAGCGCGATCCAGGGAGAGAATGCCGGCTCGAAACGTCCTCGTCTCGCCCTTGCTGGCACTGCTGCTCTGCCCGCGCGCGGCTGCTGCGCAGTGGCGCGACATACCCGACGAACTCGGCAACCTGGCCGAGGACATCGCTTACCTGTGGGCCGCTCCCTCGCGGCTGGACGAGGATGACATCCCGGGCGTGATCGGCGTGCTGCAGGCCGTCGTCGTCAGC
>JACQVE010000022.1 GCA_016209965.1 Gemmatimonadota bacterium
GGCCTCAGACGCGGACCACGACGCCCAGGACGAAGAGTTCCGCCGCCTCGAGCGGGAAGCCCGCGAACGCGCGGCCTCGAGCCGCCTCGAGGACCTCAAGCGCCGCATGCGCTGAGCTGGCACGGCAACACGGCACTCCCCGCCCCGTCGCGGGGGCGAGGCCCCCGTGCTGCCGGCCGAGGCCCCTGCTACGAGGCTGCGCCAGACCCCTCCCCAACCTCGCGGCGCCTATCGCTCGCCCCCGGAACCTGCGGCCCGGGCTCGCTCCAGCAGTGGCGCGGCCACCTTGAGCAGCGGCCGCGTTTCGTCCGTCGGGTCCCCCGGCGCCAGCACCGTCCCGCTGGTGAAGCTCCCCGGCGCGGGCGGAGCCAGCACCACGGCGAGCTTCAGGACCGCGGAGTCCCCGGGCGCGAGCCGCAAGGGCCCGGCTGCTACGGCTGCGCGCAGGTCCTCCGGCCTGTCGGGCAGGTATCCTATGCCGGGGTCCGCGTGATTCGGCGCCGCCGTGTGCGTCCCATTCAGCCACCTCAGCCCCGACTCCTCGCGCACCCCGGTGGTCGAACCCAGGCCGGCCCTCCACTCCAGGGCCTTAGGCCACCCCGTAAGCACCAGTCGCGTCCCGGCAGGCGCCTCGAGCACGCCCACCCCCACCAGCCCCGGGCGGTCCACCCACTCCGTCTCGAAAGCCGGCTCGCGGAAATCACTGTCGTAGACGAACGCCAGCTTATCCGCCGGCGAGTAGCTCAGCAGGTCGTCTTCCGAGAACCCGATGTCCGCGTCCAGGGCCATTCCTATATAGGCGTCCTCATAGGTGATGCCCGCCGCGGGCACGACCGGGTCCATCGCCCGGTAGCTCGGCCGGTCGCTCACGTTGCGGAACACCAGCCGCACGATCACCACGTCCTCGAGGCCCGGGCGCGTGCTCAGCTCCTGGTGGATGGCGAGTCCCCGCACAGTGCGCAGCGGCAGCGTCGCGGGCGGCGGCAGCACCCACGTCGACTGCTCCAGCCTGAATGAGCCACTGCCACCATCGAGCACCGGCTCCGGCCGGCCAGCCAGGTACTCCCAGTCGTAGGGGCCCAACGCCACTGCGCCGCCCGACCCCCGCACCACGCCGCCAAAGACCGGCGAACCCGTCGACAGGTAGCTGTTCGAGCTCGGCGTCGGCCAGAAGAGCCCGCCGCCGATGCCGTTGAGGAAGAACAGGGTGCCGGACGGGTTGGTGGCGAAGCGCACGCGGTTGGGCGCCTGGTAGGTTGTCAGCGCGCGCCAGCATGGCTCGGCGGTGCAGCGCAGCACCAGCGGCCCGAACACCCGGAGCGCCGTGTCGCGCATGGTTTCGACCCGGGCGCTGAAGCCGTAGACCTTGGCGCCACGCTCCAGCCGCACGGTGATGGTGTGCGGGCCGACCTCGAGCTGGCGCAGCGTGTCCGGCGTGACCCTGCCCGTGGCCTGCCCGTCCACCACGATCTGTGCGCCCGCCGGGTCAGAGTCCACCAGGAGCGGACCACTGGTCACCGGACCGAGCGGCCGGTCCGCTTCACGGCAGCCGCCCAACCCGAGCAGCAGCACGATTGCGAGAAGAACGCGCCTGGAAGCCATACGAGAGAAGCCCGAGCCGCGCCGCCGGGCCGCGGTGCCGCGGGCGTTACCACCTCTATTACACCGCCGAGCGCGCCGCGGACGCAGCGACCCTACGTGGCCCCCGCGAACGGCGAACCGCCGGCCGTATTACACCGCCGAGCGCGCCAAGGACGCAGCGACCCGAGCGTGTTGGGGTCACCGGCTGCCGCTCCCCGGCCTCCGCGTACTCGACGCAAACAAATCCCGAAGCGCCACCAAAGCCAGGGTAACACATCCAGCTTCGTGCCTCGGGGTCGGCGCAGCCGGTGAAATACTCTGCGGTGAAATAGTAACGGAACCTGTGAAACGCTGCACTAGTCCCGGCCGCGCCGCGTCCCGCCCCCCCCGCCCCCCTACCGCGTCCAGGAGGCGCCGGCGGCAAGCCCTGCCGCGCTCGTCGCCATGGGGATCAGGAACGCGGCCGTCTCGTCATCCACGGTGAGCAGCAGGTCGAGCCCGAATCCCGCAACCAGCCCGGCCACGCCGGCAATGCTGATGAGGCGCGCTCGCCCGCGGCTGAGCTGCCAGCGCGGCGCCAGGAGCGCGGTGGCCAGCAGGCCGAGGTTGCCGCCGGCCAGTGTCCAGGCCAGCAGCCGGTCGTCCCCGTCATTGCCCTGCTCCGCGTCCAGCACGATCCCACTGGCCAGGCCGTACCACGACCCCCACAGCGCGCCGAAGTTCACCACGGTTGCGGTACCCGGGCTGATCTCGCGCGAGCGCGCCGCCAGCCCGCCCGCCGCGATGCCCGCCAGCCCACCCGCGATCATGGAGGCAAAGCGTGCTGCCGTCGAGGTCTCCGTGTAGCAGTACTCGGGCTGGTTGAACCCGCCCTGCGTGCAATGCTGCTCCTCGCCCAGGTCGAGGACTTCTCCCCAGCCGAAGCCCTGCCAGGTGCCCCAGGTGCCGCCCAGGGTGATGGCCCGCGCCCGACCCTCGCTCACGCCGTGCGCCCGGCTGTAGGCATTGGACAGGAGGAACGTGGCGGGCGCCCCGAGCAGCAGCCCCAGTCCATACGCCTCCGCCTGATCCGCCCCCAATGCGCCGGGCACGGCCATGCCCAGCCAGGCGCCATACAGCGTGCTCCAGACGACGAGCTCGACCCGTCCGCTCCGGTCACGCCGTCCCGCACGGAGCGCCGCCAGCCGCCGGTCCGCTTCCCCGGCCACCGGCGTCAGCGGATAGCGCTCGCGTATGAGCTCGAGCAGCGATTCCGCCAACTCGGCCCGCCCCTCCGCCTCGAGGCGAGCGGCCAGGCCGTAGAGCACGGCAGCGCTGTCGGCTGCGGTAACCTGCGCACCGGCAGGGGCGGGGCGGAGCAGCGTGAGCAGGAGCAGCCAGCGCACCGGCCGCCCAGCGGGAGCCCGGAGCAACTGCCCGGCCAAGGTAACAGCTCGAGCAAGCCTAGGCCTGGCTCTCACCGGCCAGCTTCCCAGCGCTCGCAGCGCGCAACGCGCGCCGCCCCCGCTTCCATAGGGTGTGCGCCAGCCACAGCAGCCCGGGCACGCCCGCCAGCGCAAGCTGCAGTTTGAGCCCCAGGCCCACGCCATTGGCGCCCAGCGCCACCCAGGGCACGAGCCCCACGGGGCGGCCCAGGGCAACGATCCATCGGAAGCGCC
>JACQVE010000023.1 GCA_016209965.1 Gemmatimonadota bacterium
CTGGACGGCGCCCGCTACCTGGGGCTGGACCGCGACCTGGGCTCGCTCGAGCCGGGCAAGCTGGCCGACCTCGTGGTGCTGGACCGCAACCCGCTCGAGGACCTCCGCAACAGCGAGCACGTCCGCCTGGTCATGCTGAACGGCCGGCTCTACGACGCCCGCACGCTGGCCGAGCTGGCCCCCACCCCCAGGTCCCGGCCGCTCCTCTGGTGGGAGCGAGAGGGCCGATCGAACTAGCCTCCTTGACTAACTTGACTAGTCATGTTAGTCATGACTCATGACTTACTCGCCACGAAGATCAGCGCCCGGCGTCTGGAAGCTGCACGAGGCCAAGGCACGCTTCAGTGAGCTGTTCCGGCAGGCGCGTTCGCAAGGTCCACAGCGCGTGGTCAAGCAAGGTGGGGAAGCCGTGGTTGTCGTGCCCGCCGAGGAGTTCGATCGGCTCAGGAAACGCGCCGGGCAGCCTTCCTCGCTGGTGGACTTCTTCCGTTCCGCGCCCACCGGTGGCCAGCGCCTGGACCTGAAGCGGAAACGCGACACCATGGACGCCGGCTCCCGCGGAGGGAGCCCGCTACCACTCGATGTCCCGTGGTCTCGGAGCTGATGAAGCCCCGGCCGGACCGGCGCGTGGCCGCTTGGGCGGACGCGACGGCGGAGGAGCTCCTGCACCTGAGTGTGATCACGATCGGCGAGGTGCGGAAGGGGATCGATCTTCTTCCGGACGCTCAGCCGAAGCGGGCCGCTCTGCAAAGTTGGCTGGACCATGACGTGCGCGTCCGGTTCGCCGGCCGGATACTGGCCTTCGATGACGCGCTGGCGGAGCGATGGGGCCAGGTGGAAGCCCTCGCCAAGAAACGGCGCCTGACCCTGCCGACCATTGACGCCCAGTTGGCGGCGACCGCGCTCCATCACAACCTCACGTTGGGCACGCGCAATACCGCCGACGTCGCAGCCACCGGAGTGCCGGTATTCAACCCCTGGACCGGCTGAGCGGAGTAGGTTATCGCAACGAGCGTCGCGGTCGCACGCGCTCGAGCGTGAGCGCCGTCGCGTTGTCGTCTTCTTCCCCTGTCCGAGGGCGGACCTTGGGCGTATCTTTAGACGTACGTCTAACAGGAATTGCCCGGTGGCCAAAGTACCCAAGATCATCCCCATAACCGAGTTGCGCCAGGAGGCGGCTCGCGCGCTCCGCCGGCTGCGCCGCTCGCAGGAACCCGTTGTCATCACGCAACGGGGCCGGGCCGCGGCGGTCATGCTGAGCGTCGAGGCCTACGAGCAGGCGGAGCGGGAGCGGCAGATTCTCTTGATCCTGGCGCGGGGTGAGCGGGAGATCGCTCGAGGCGAGGGCCGGGCTCTGGCGGAGGTGCTGGCAGAGGCGGACCGGCTTCTCGCCGATGCCGGAGCGTGAAAGTCCGCTTCACCCCAAGCGGCGAACGCCAGTACCTGTCAGTTATCGCTTACATCCTGGCCAATCGCCCTGCCGCGGCGCGGCGGTTTCACACGCGGGCGACCAAGGTGCTGAAGCGCCTCGAGCGGCATCCGCAATCCGGGCGCCGGATTCCGGAATTCCCTGACTTGCCCTACCGCGAGGTTATTGTCCGGCCGTATCGCTTTTTCTACGGCGTCGCCGAGGACACGGTGTGGATCGTCGGGGTCTGGCACGGCGCCCAGTTGCCAGCCGAGCCAGGGAATCCGCAAGGCGGCTAGGATTTAGGAAAGGGGGGTATCCGGTTAGCTGAACCACCCCCACCATGTTGTGGTCGGATCATTCTGGCCTGTTGATCAGCTGGTCGTACGTCGTAGGATCGGTGACTACGGCGTGTTCCATCAGGCGGTAGAATAGCTGGCCCGGGTTCCTTAATCGGTTCCGGGGCGAAGCGTTGCAGGCACGCGTGGCCTCCGAAGCAGGTATCAACCGAATTCCGCCGCCCCCAAGATATAGGGGGTGGTTCGCCTAAGCGCTCACGCAAAAATAACTCCCAAGGTTTCGGCGCAACTATGACAAGGCCGCAGCGTCGAGCAGGATGGCTCCAGGCCGTGCCCAGCCGCCACAAATCGAGCATTTAAGCGCCTTCCCATCGAGGCACCAGGGTCTGGACAGCATGGCTCCATGATGTTAGGATTACGCCAGCATAGGCGTAACTCTAACATGGAGGAGGCGTGGACGCCGATGCGATCCGGCGACTCCTGCTGCGCCAGAAGATCGCCACCATGCCCGAGCTGAAAGAGGTTTTGGGCACAGAGGTCGATGTCACGGTCTTCCGCAAGCTGCGCGAGCTCGCCCACCGCACCAGCTATTCGCACCGGGGCAAGTACTACACCCTGGACGAGATCGCCCGTTTCGATGCGACGGGGCTCTGGTCGTTCCGGTCGGTGTGGTTCTCGAGCTTCGGCACGCTGATCCGCACGTGCGAAGTTCTGGTGAACGAAGCGGAAGTGGGCTACTTCACCGACGAGCTCGAAGCCACGCTCAACGTGGCCGTCAAGGATGCGCTCCGGAAGCTGGCGGCCGAAGGTCGCATCGCACGGGAGAAGGTCTCCGGTCGTTTCCTGCACGTGTCGGCCGACCGCACCTCTCGGCGCCAGCAGCTCCGGGCGCGGCAGGTGCGCATGGCCACTCCGGGGGATCTCGTCTCGTTCGGGGGCGGCGCGCGCGTGCTTCCCGACGAGCTGAAGGCGGCGATCGTGCTGTTCTTCGCCATGCTGGACGAGAAACAGCGGCGCCTCTACGCCGGACTGGAGTCGCTCAAGCTCGGTCATGGCGGAGACCAGAGGATCGCCGAGCTCCTCGGGCTCGATCCCGGCACCGTGGCCAGAGGAAGGCGAGAGCTCCTCTCCCTGGACGTGGAGACGGAACGGGTGCGCCGAAAGGGCGGAGGCCGCACGCGCTCGGAAAAAAAACGCCCGAAGTGATCGCAGCCATCGAGAAGCTCCTGGAGCATGACCGGGCGGGCGATCCCATGACCGGGCTTCAGTGGACCCGGCGCACCACCGAGAAGATCGCCCGTGAGCTGAAAAGCTTGGGCATCGAGGTCTGCCCCAAGACCGTCGCCAAGATCCTCAAGCAGCTCGGCTTCTCGCTGCGCGTCAATTATAAGAAGCTGTCCCGGCGCTCCGATCCGGATCGCGACGAGCAGTTCCTCTACATCGCCGAAATACCCGAGCGCTTCACGAACACCGGTCAGCCAACCGTCTCCATCGATACGAAGAAGAAGGAGCTGATCGGCAACTTCAGGAATCCCGGTCGTGCCTGGAGCAAGGAAGGCGTCCCCGTCAACGACCACGACTTCCGTTCCGACGCCCTGGGTCTCGCCGTCCCGTACGGCGTCTACGACATCCTCGCCAACCGGGGATCCCTCTACGTCGGGACCTCGCATGACACCCCCGAGTTCGCCGCGGACAACCTCGTCCGGTGGTGGCGCCAGGAGGGGGAGGCCCGCTATGCTGACGCAACCGAGCTCCTCGTGCTGGCCGACGGTGGAGGAAGCAACGGCCACAGGAACCGCGCCTTCAAGTACTGGCTCCAGAACCGCCTGTGCGATCCTCACAGCCTGGTCGTGACCGTCTGCCACTATCCCACGGGGGCGTCGAAGTGGAACCCGATCGACCATCGGCTCTTCAGCGAGATCACCAAGAACTGGGCTGCCCGCCCCCTGGTCAGCTTCGAGACTCTCATCGCGTACGCTTCAAGCACCCGGACCGAAACCGGCCTCGAGGTGAGCGCCCACCTCGTCGACAGCCCGTACGAAAAGGGAGTTCGCATCTGCGAGGCGCAGATGCGCGAGCTCGACATCGAACCCCACGCCGTTCAGCCCAAACGCAACTATACCATCTACCCCAGGCTGTGAACGCCTGGAAAATGGGAAGTTGTTCTTGCGCGAACCCTAAGCACAGTGGCGACTCGGAATTCATCGTCATTGACGTCACTTTCGACAATGCGTCCAACCACTGGATCACCCGCAGAGTGTTCCTTTCGGCCCACTGCGGAACGGTGAATGATGGTAACTGCGACTGGTGGAAGCCGTCCCACTTCCACTGGGTCGATAACCAACCAGCCGGTGCCCCGGTAGTGTATGTGTCCGTGGAGAAGCACGCGAACTACGCGAACGCTGACGTGTGCAACGCGAGTTGGGACTCATGCAGTGCGAGCGGACCTGTTCACCGTTTCTTTATTGCTGCCGAAGGAAACATCGGCAGTCGAGCACTTCGCTTCGTGGACTGTACCACTGGCCGCTCGAACAGTGCAATGAAAGATGCCGGCGTGGTAGAATGCATGTGGAGTTCTGCGACGTTTAACGGCTGGCAAGCAGAAACGGTGGGCACAACGCCAGCCGGGTATGGTCAAATTTTGGGAAGATACGATTTCGGCTTCTAACTCTAACTCTAACCTACGTATGAATCGTTATGCGCTGGGCCGACTGGCCCTCATTGGCACTCTGGCCCTGGTTTCGATCACTTCCGTTGCGGAAGGGCAGCTGTGCGTCGGCTCTCCTGCTCGGCCAGGTGAGCTTGCTGTCCGCGGTGCACTGGTCGCGCCCAGCATCGCGAAGATCGTCGACCCCGCCGGCAGCACCAATTTGGAGGTAACGGGCTGGGTCCACGTCAAGCACGAGGCTTGGGCAGAGGTGGGATGGGGCTATCGCAGCCGTGGCCGGGCGGATAACGATGCTCACCGCGTCCATGGCGGCGTCGGCTACTCCTTCGTGCTCGGACCGGCCTCCCCGGTCTCAATTTGCCCCTTTGCTCGTGCGACCTACGAGGCCGACGACCTCTTCACGGACCCGGAATCCACCCCAGTGCGGCGACAGACCACGGTGCAGGTGGGTGCAGCAGCCGGCAGGGCTTTAGCTGTCGGCACGAAGACCGCGGTAGTTCCCTTCATTTCACTCTCTACTGGGTTCTTCTATGCCGAACTTGGGCGCGTATTCACAACGTTTTTCGACGCCGGTCTGTCCTTGGCCTCCAAGCCCGGCTTCATACTGGCACAGCTCCGCGGGATAAGAAGCGGCGATTCCCTCGGGAAGGAAGTCCGTTTTGGCGCAGGTCTTTACTTCTGAGTGCGAGTGCTACGGGGCCGCTACGCGGGCGGAATGGGTTTGACGCGAGCGAAGAGCGAGCGAGCGTTTGAGCGGGGCGCGGAAGGCGGCTGGCGGCGGCCCGGTGGCGCCCCGGACGGTGGCGCCGTGGCTGGCGGGCTGTACCAAACTGCGCGCTTCTGCGTTGGGTCAGTCACTCCGCCGCGGGGAGTATGAAGTAGAACTCCGACCCGGCGCCGGCCCGGCTCTCGACCCAGATGCGGCCGCCGTGGGCCTCGACAATGCCCCTGGCGATCGCGAGGCCGAGCCCGATGCCGCGGCGCCCGCCCTGGCGCACCTGCCAGAAGCGCTCGAAGATGTGGGGCAGGTGTTCGGCGGGGATGCCCGGCCCCGTGTCCTTTACCAGGATGCACACCTCCGCGTCCCGCCGCTCGGCCCGGACCGTGATCAGCCCGCCGACGGGCGTATACTTGACCGCGTTCCCCACCAGGTTCGAGAGCACCTGCAGCACCCGTTCGCGGTCTGCCAGCACGCGCGGCAGTCCATCCGCGGCGAGCTCCGCCTCCAGGTGCTGGGACTTGACCGAGGCCAGCGGCTGGAGCACCTGGCAAGCCTCGGCGATGAGGCCGGCCGGCTCCTCCGGCTTGCAGTCGAGCGGCAGCCGGCCTGCTTCCATGCGCCGGATCTCGAGCAGGTTGCCGATCAGTCTCTCCATCTGCGCGGCGGAGGCCCGGATCGCCTCGAGGTGCCGTCGCGTTTCGTCCTGCCCACTATCGGCAGGAAGGGTCTTCAGCAGCAGTTCCGTGCCGATGAAGATGGCGCTCAGCGTGTTGCCCAGGTCGTGGGAGACGACGGAACGCACTTCGTCGCGTGCCCGCACGGCCTTCTGCGCCTCGCGATACAGGCGCGCGTTCTCGATGGCCAGCGCGGCGCGGCGCCCCAGCTCTTGCGCCAGTTCGAGGTCCTCCGCCGGATAGCGCCGGCCGGACTGCGCCGTGAGCAGCGTGAGGACTCCCCGCAGGTGCCCGTGCGCCCGGAGCGGCACGGCCAGGAGCGAGCGGATCTGGAGCGAACGGAGCAAGCGCAGGTGATCCTGGCTCTGCGCCACGGACTCGAGGTACGATTCCGGCAGTTCCGGCCATAGCTCCGGCTCGCCTGTCTGCAGCACCGTGAACACCAGGTGCGGTCGGCCGCGGTCCAGCGGGTAGCGGAGAAGCTGCTGGGCCAGCGCTTCCTTGCCCGGGTCCGCGTGGGCCACCACCAGTCGATTCACGGCGCCGGAATCCTCGATCAGGTCAATGAAGCAGAAGTCCGCCAGCGGGCCGGCCGCCAGTCGGGCTAGGCTGGCCAGGGTCGTCTCGTGATCCAGCGACGCGGCCAGCACGCTGCTGGCCTGGGCCAGGAATCGTTGCACCTCCTCGGCGCGCTTGCGCCGGCTGATGTCTCGCAGCACGACCGTGTAGATCCGCTCGTCTCCGAGATCCAGCTTCGAGATCGCGACCGCAATGCGCGGGCGGGCGTGGGAGGTGGTGCTCTTTCCGTTCAGCTTCCCGGAAGCGTTGCGGCACAGCGGCTGCGCGGTGCCGGCGCAGCCGGATTTCCTGGCGGCGCCCGAGCGTTCGGAGCTAGAGCGAGCGTTCCTGGACTACCTCGACTGCGGCGGATTCCCGGAAGTGCAGGGCCTCGACGCAAGCACGCGTCACCGGGTTCTGAGCGATTACGTGGATGTCGCCATGATGCGTGACGTGGTCGAACGCCATGGGGTAGCGAACGTGACCGGGCTGCGCTGGCTGGTTCGCCATCTCCTCGGAAACGCGGCGGGGATGTTCAGCGTGCAGAAATTCTACGCGGCCTTGAAGTCTCAGGGGATCGGCATATCGAGGGACACGGTGCACGATCTCGTTGGCTATTTGGACGACTGTTTTCTGGTGCGAACGGTATGGATGGACGCGGCCTCGGAGCGCCAGCGCATGGTCAACCCGCGGAAGGCGTATCCCGTCGATCCCGGCCTGATCCCGGTCTTCCATCGCAGCGGGCGCGCCAACCTGGGCCATGCTCTCGAAACGGTCGTGCTCATAGAGCTGGAACGGCGGGGGATTAGCGTTGGCTACATCCGCACGCCCGAGGGACACCAGGTCGACTTCGTGGCGCGCATGCCGGGCGGCGGTGAAGAGCTGATCCAAGTGGCGGCGGACGCCACCGACGACGCAACCGCCCAGCGTGAATTGCGGGCGCTGCTCGAGGCCGCAAGCCGCTATCCGCGCGCGACGAAACGGTTACTCACCCTGACGCGGGACCGCCTGCCCTCGAGGGTCCCCTCGGGGATTGTCGCGCAGCCCGCCTACGAGTGGTTGCTCGCCCCACCGGGCGAGAACTGAGCGGGAGAGCGACACCACGGACCCGGCGTAGCTGGACTAGGTAGGCGGGCGCCCTGTGCGCGCGGCCGCCGCGTCCGGCCTGAGACGGTACAGCACGTAATAAGCGACGGCGTCGATCTCGCGGGGCTCGAGACCGGACAGCACCCAGCTAGGCATGCCGCGTTCGTGGCCGACGAAGATGCGGCGCCGCACGGCCTCCACCTTGCCGGCATACTCCCAGTCGGGCTCGACCAGAGAGGGCACCGCGAGCTGCTCCTCCCCAGCGTACTCCGTGTCCCCCGCGCCCAGATAGCCGTGACACTTGCGGCAGCGGGCGGCGTACAGGTCGTTGCCGGCCAACAGGCGCGCCCTCTGGCCGGGCCAGCGCACAGTGTCGAAGAGGGCAGGCGAGTAGAGCGCGGACGCGGCGGCAACCCGTTCTCCTGCGGGCGGCGGCTCGAAGCGCTGCTCCTCACACGCCGCAAGGCCCAGAACCATACCCAACCCCAGGGTGCCGACCCACAG
>JACQVE010000024.1 GCA_016209965.1 Gemmatimonadota bacterium
ACGGAGCCCGAAAGCGGCCAGCGGCTGGCCGAGCCCCGCACCGGCAGAACCACGTTCGACGTCGTGTCGGCGGACGCCGTCGTAGAGCGGAACGCGCCGCGCTCACCCGTGCCGCTCGTGACCACCGTGCCGGACTCGGTGCCGTTCACGGTCCGCGTCGTCTCGGAGCCGGCCAGTCCGCTCACCGTGACGTCCGCCGAGCGCTCCACCGTGACCGACGCCGCGCCCCGGGTCGTGCTCCCCTGTACGGCCGTCTGCATGTTGACCGAGGCCGTGGTCTCGGCGTCGTAGCGCGCCTGCGGCTGTCCGCCCGCGTCCAGGTAGGCGAAGGAGCGCGTGATCGTCAGCCCGTTCCGCGTCACTGGCGGACATGTGAAGCGCCCCGTCGCCTCCGAGTAGGTGCAGGGGTCGGACGAGCGCGGGCCGGCAGCGGCGGCCAGCCCGGGCAGGTCGGCACCACCCGTCAGGGACGCCATGTCCACCGGCGCAGCCACCCTATGCTCTGGCGGCGCGGTGGCATCCTTGCCGCAGCCGTAGAGCGCCAGCGCTAGGGTGAGGACCGTTGTCCCCGCTGAAGCGTACCTGTAGCCGCGCATATGCCGCACTCCTTTCCTCAGAGTATGTTCGCAGCCGTCGGATTGGACGCGGCGTCGAGCAACACTGTTAAGTGCTAAGCCGCCCCGACAAGGATGGTCCGGCCTACGCGGCGGCGCGCGGCGCCCACACCAGCACATTTCCCCCCGCTTTTCTTCGCGCGAGCACGTGAAAACGTTCAAAAGCCTTGCCACCGGAGCGCCGCCCGCACATCATGATAGTGGACGTGCTGGCGGACCGCTCGTCCCATCCAAGCTCTTCTCCCCCAGCAGATGCCGCCGCGTCGCCTCGCGGCATTCGGGTGGTGCCCGGTACGCCTGCAATCGTGTGCGAGCCGCCGCGGGAAAACCTGCGCAATGTGGAGGCGTCATGGCCAAGCCGCAGCCCAGCGCGTACGAACGCCTGCTGGACCAGATCGACCGCTTCGTCAGGCATTACGGTCTGCTGAAGGAGTGGCAGGCCTGGCCGGCGGACCCCTCCGCGCTGCCGGATCCGCCGGAGCGGCGTGCCAGGGAGCGGCGCGGGGGCCCCGATCGCCGGGAGGTCGACCGGCGGCGGGAGGATCGTCGCAGCACGGATCGGCGGCGCGGCCGGCGCGCCTCGGACTAGTGGCTCACCACAGAGGTCCTGAGGCATTCGCGCGCCGCCTGGTTTCATCAACGTTAAGGCGAACGCCTGGCTGCTATTCCCCGGGGCGGGCCGTCCCCGCCAGCAGGCGCTCGAGCTCGACCGGCCCGACCGCCTCCGCGGCGTAATCCCCCACCAGGCACCCCTGCCGCAGCACCACGAAGCGGTCGCCCGCAGCGTGCGCGTGCTGCGGATTGTGCGTCACCAGCAGCACGGCCACGCCGCGCTGCTGCGCCCGGCGCACCGAGTCGAGCACCAACCTGGCCTGCTCGAGGCCCAGCGCCGCGGTCGGCTCGTCCAGGATGAGCGCGCGGGCCCCGCGATAGAGAGCGCGTGCAATCGCCAGCACCTGGCGCTAGCCGCCCGAGAGCGTACCTGCCGGCTGGCTCGCGTCCCGCACCCGGATGCCCAGCTTCTCCAGCTCGCGCCGCGCCGTCTCGAGGCAGCGGCTCATGTCCAGCCGCCGCAGCAGCCCGCGACCCCGCGTCGGCTCGGCGCCCAGGAAGAAGTTGCGCCACACGCTGAGCAGGGGGATGAGCCCCAGGTCCTGGTGCACGGTGGCAATCCCCAGCGCCAGCGCCTGGCGTGGCGAGGCGAACTCGACCGGCCGCCCGTCCAGCAGCACCCGGCCGCTGGTCGGCCGGCACGCACCGCAGAGCACTTTGATCAGGGTGGACTTGCCGGCGCCGTTCTCGCCCAGCAGGCAGGTGACGCGTCCCGCGCGTACGCTCAGCGACACCTCCTGCAGCGCGACCACCCCGCCGAAGCGCATGTACACACGCTGTGCCTCGAGGAGCGGCGGACTGCCGCCAGCTCCCTGGGCAGCAGCCGCCGGTGCCGCCGCGGCCGCATCCGGGACCGACACCGGTACGCCGGCTCCTGGGGCCTCTGGCGCGCCCATCACCCGCCCGCCGCCAGCCGGTCGCGCACCCAGTGGTTGAAGATCACGGCCAGGACGAGCATGGCGCCCAGGAACACCTGGAACCAGTCCGCGTCGATCCCCAGGATC
>JACQVE010000025.1 GCA_016209965.1 Gemmatimonadota bacterium
CCGGAGGAAGGCGCCGCGCCGCCCGAGCCACCCGCCTTTCCTGAACCGCCCGGCACGGGCATACCACTCCCGGGCGCGCGCGGCCCGCGCCGCGCGATGCGCTACGGCCTGCGCATCAGCTTCGAGAGCCGCCCGGACGACCCAGAGCTCGGCCGGCTGATCGAATCCACCGTGTGGGTGAACGACGCGCACCCCGCGTATCGCCGTGCCGTGGCTTCCCGCTCCGAGGGTTACCACCTCGCGCTTACCGTCGCCCTCGCCCTCGCGCCGCTCGCCGTCGAACCCGCGCGCGGCCACGAGTTCGTCACGGCGTTTCTCGCGCGCTGGGGCGAGGCGGCGGAGGACGGGCGCGGGCGAGGGCAGCGGTAGGCTCACACCCTACGCCGCGCAACGCTGACGTGGACGGCGCCGGCCGCCCCTCGTTTCGTTTCGCCTGCCGGCGGCGTATGTTTCGAGCTCGGTGCCCGGGCTGCTTCGCCCGGCGCCGCCCCGCTCGATCAGCGACTCTGCCGGCGCGGGAGTCGGCCAATGTCTGCCGAGTACTCCTTCAAGCCTTTCAGCGAGCAGGCGTTCTTCCGCGAGGTGAACACCTGGCTGGTCGAGCGCGCCCGGCTCCAGCCCGGCTGGCGGGTGCTGGACGTAGCGTGCGGCAGCGGGCTGGTGACGGAGCTGGTGCTGGAGCGGGTGCGCGGGGCGCGCGACGCGCTGGTGGTGGCGCTCGACATGTCGGCCGACGCGCTCGCCGAAGTGCGGGAGCGCTTCTCGGGGGCCACGGGTGCGGTCGTGGAGTTCGTGCAGGCCCGGGCCGAGGAGCTGTCGCAGTTCGTCCGCCAGACCATGGACGCCGTGCTCTTCTGCAACGGCATCCATTACATCGACGACAAGCGGCGCGTCCTGCGGGAGATCTACGCCACGCTCCGCCCCGGCGGCACCTTCGCGTTCAACACCTCCTTCTTCGAGGGCGCGCACCCGCCAGAGACGCACCCCTTCTACCGCCGCTGGATGCTGCGCGCGCTGCGCACGCTCAAGACCCGCTACGGCGTCATGCCGGAGCGGACCAGGGTCACCGCCCGCCGGCAGCTCACGCCCGCTGAGTACCACGAGGCGCTCGAGGCCGAGGGCTTCCAGGTGCAGGTCGAGCAGCTCGTGACCGTCCTGATGGACGAGCAGGGCTGGCTCGACATCAGCCGTTTCGCCGATTTCGCCGAGGGCGTCCTGCCGGGCGTTCCGCTCGACCACGCGGTCGAGGTGCTGTGCGACGCCCTGCGCGCGACCTTCGCCGAGCTCCGCATCGAGGTCGTGCCCCGCAACTGGCTGTCCGTGGTGGCGACGCGGAGCTGACATGCCGACCGTCGCCTTCACGCAGAACATCCAGCGCCACGTTCCCTGCCCGACCATGGACGTGCCGGGCGCGACGGTGCGCGAGGCGCTGGAGCGCGTCTTCGAGACGAACCCTCTCGCCCGCGGCTACGTGCTCGACGAGCCCGGCGCCGTGCGCCCGCACATGGTGATCTTCGTCGATGGCCGCCAGATCCACGATCGGACCTCGCTCTCGGATCCGGTGCGGCCCGACGGCGAGGTGCACGTGATGCAGGCGCACCCGCGAAGCCTTTCTCAGGTACCTGGAGAGGCTCCGCAAAGCGGAGCTCGTGCGTTGGTCGTTCAACGGGCGGGAGCATGGCCGATCTCCCCGCCGGTGGGACCGGGCAACGGCCTTCCTGGTGCAGACCAAGACCATTTCTCCGGTTACGCGTGCGCGCGAGAGCGAGGCGGGACGATCTCATGACTGTAGGTCCTCAAGCGCAGCTCCAACGGCTCTTGGCTAGCGGCCTGGCGAAGGACCCGCTCGAGCACGCCGAGCAGGTCGCCCGGGTCGCGTCCATCCTGCACCGGGCCTTCGGCAGGGCCGGGCTGCGCAGCACAGTCGTCGGCGGCTCAGCGATTGAACTCCACGCACCGGGGGTGTACCAGACCGGCGACATCGACCTCGTGGTCGAGCGAATGCGGCACGATGCCGAGCGCATCGAGACTGTCTTCGAGGCGCTCGGGTTCGAGCGCGGCGGTCGCCACTGGCAGATCGGAGACCTCTTTGTGGAGGTGCCCAGCACGACGCTTTCCGACCCGAGCGAGTTCATGCGTGTTGGAAGTGCCGTCTTCGAGATCGTCACGAAGGAAGTGGTCCTTGCC
>JACQVE010000026.1 GCA_016209965.1 Gemmatimonadota bacterium
GCCTGCCAGAGCGGCCAACAACATCAGAGCTATGTCCTGTACGGGAAGGGCCGTGGAGGGCGCCTCTCGATTTACGTTCCGGCGGATCTGGTGCCGCAGGTGCGGCGGATGCTGGCGAACGGTCGTGCCTTGCAGGAGCTGCTCCGGCAGGCCGCGCCGCGCTACGTCAAGGCATGGAAGCAGCAGCGGACACGCCCGACGATATGAGGTGAAGGTAGGTTCACGTCGCCCAGCCGCCCCACGGCCGGCGAAAAGCCTCGGTCGTGTCCTCCCCACTTCGGGCCCGGCCTCTGCGCCACTCAAGTATCGTCCCTTGCGTTATCGGCAACTAACGGCAACATTATCGGCAGTGCCGGGGTACTCGTTACGGCAACATAACGGCAACATTTACGGCAACGGGCTGCGCCTTGGACACCAGTGCCTTCTACCCGAGCCTCGCGCCCGAGCAACTCGCCGAGCTCCTCCGCCTGCTCGGGGAGATCGACGAGTTCAAGGGCTACTGGCGGAAGCTGCGGGAGATCCGGGCCGAGCGTCTGGGTGAGCTGCGCCGGGTCAGCACGATCGAGTCCTCGGCCAGCTCGACCCGAATCGAAGGCGCGGAGCTCTCGGACGACGAAGTCGCACAGGTACTGAGCGGGCTTGCCCTGGACAGCTTTCGCGCGCGAGACGCCTCGGAAGTGCAGGGATACGGCGAGTTGCTGCAAACGATTTTCGACAGCCATGACGAGATCCCGCTGGCGGAGCGGTACCTGAAGCAGCTCCACGGCATTCTGCTGGGCCACAGCGAGGCGGATGCGTGGCATCGCGGCGAGTACAAGAAGCACGAGAACCATGTCGAGGCGCGCCATCCGGACGGGCGCATGGAGATCATCTTTCGCACGGCGTCGCCCTTCGATACGCCGCGGCTGATGGAGCAGCTGGTGCAGGCGACGAATGCGGCGCTCGTCGCCCGAGAGATCCACCCGCTCGTCGTGATCGCCAGATTCGTGGTGGAGTTCCTGGCGGTTCACCCTTTCCAGGACGGGAACGGCCGTCTCGCCCGTGCGCTGACCTCGCTGCTGCTTCTGCGGGCGGGGTACGAGTACGTCCCGTACGCGTCGCTGGAGCGGGTCGTCGAGGAGAACAAGGCCGCCTACTACATGGCGTTGCGGATGTCGCAGACTCTGCTGCGGCAGCATCCGCAGGACTTCGGGGCGTGGCTGCTGTTCTTCCTGCGGGCGATGCGCGCGCAGCAGTTGAATCTGCTTTCGAAACTGGACGTCGAGCGGTCGATGATCCGCCTCTCGACGACACAGGAGCGGATCCTGGAACTGATCGATCGACATGGGCGCGTCACGTCAACGCTCCTCGCGCAGTCGCTCGCGCTTCCCGCTCGCACCGTGCGCTATCACCTGGACATTCTGATCCGCCACGGCCTGGTCGAGCCCAGAGGCGAAAAACGCGGCCGCACCTACGGTCGGGCGACGACGGCGCCCGCCGCGATCGCGAGCCCGGACTCGCCGACCGCCGCAATGCTCGGCGAGATTCTCGAGATCGGCGGGCGTATCAGTGCCGACGCGCTGAAGCGGCTGGTCCGGCGTCACGGGTACGATGGGCGGGTCGTCGGCACACTGCACGGCAAGCGCCTGGCGCACCTGCGGCGCGACCCCGCGACGGGCGAAAGTGTGCTCACGGCGCGTGGCCGCGAGGTCGCGGAACAGTATCTTTTTGCTCGCCGGCTGGCGCGGATTCACGAAGGCGGCGGCGGTTAGCCGTCCGGGTCACGACGTCGGCGTCCTCGAGGTGCCGGGCAAGACCATTGTCGTAGGCGCGCCGAGGTTCTGGCGAAGAGAGGTCCCCCTCCTGTACCTTTGCAGCCGGACGGATTCCGCCCTCTACCCCCCTTACGCAAGACCGCCCCTGAGGTGCTCCACGGCCCGCGAGCGCGGGAGGCCCGATGCCTGTTTTCATGGACGTGCATTTGCTGCCCGAGGACGTGTTCCCGGAGATCATCGAGCGCGCGCACGAGGCGGACGTGCGCGTCCGGGGCAAGTACAACGTCCAGTACCGCGGGTACTGGTACAACAAAGACGCTCGCACGGTCGCCTGCCTCGTGGATGGCCCGAGCCGCGAGGCCTGCGAGGCGGTGCACCGCGAAGCGCATGGCCTGGTCGCCGAGTCGATCATCGAGGTGACCCCGGAGAACGTGCATGCCTTCCTCGGTCAAGGAACCGTCGCTCCGGCGGGGTACGCGGTCCTCTCCGTTGGAACGCCGGATGGGTGGAGCCGTTCGCAATCCTTCGGGGCGGCCGCTGGCTGGAACCGCCGGGCGATGCCCGTGCGCCGGAGGCGAAGCAGTTTCAGGCGGCGTTCTACGAGCCGGGACGAGTCTACGGCATCGTGGAGAACGGCCAGCGTCGCGGCACGGCCACGGTCCTTTCCGCGAGCCCGGACGAGTGCACCGAGCGATGGCTGGAAGGAGATCTTGCGGAGCGAAGGAACGGGGTGCTGAGAACCCGCTGCTTCTATCGAGTTTCCCCGGACGCGCGGCGGAGCATCTCGCGCATGAGGATCACGTCTTGGAGGTCCTGCGGGCGGCCGGCCGCCTCCTTGGAGCGGATGATGTCCGGCAGCGCGGCCGCATCCAGGTCGACGCCGAAGACCTGATAGCGCAGCGCGCCCTTCTTCAGGTCATCGTAACCCGCCGTGCCGGTGGGCTCGAACGCCACATCCAGCCGGCCGGCCGAGGTGATCAGATCCCACAGGCTCGCGCGGGAAAGCATCGCCGCGCTGCAGTCGAACGGCAGCCCCTCTGGCACGCTCTCCGTGTAGATGCGCGCGTCGAGCTCGCGCAGAGCGGCGGCCAGTCTCTCCAGGTTGTCACGATCCCGCGCGGGCGTAATGTCGGCATCCGCAGTCAACCGGGGGAAGCCCTGCAGCCGCGCAGCCAGCGCGCCGATGAGGACGTACCGGACCCCGTGCTTCGCCAGCGCCCGAACGATACGCTCCGGGTCGAGCGGCGCGATGTCAGGCACGGCGCGCCCCGGCCGCGAAACGGGCCACGTTCGCGACCTCCCGCAGTCGCTCCTCGGGAGAGAGCCGCAGGATGCGCGGAACGTCGTCCAGCATGTGGCTCCCTTCCACGGGCCGGGGCCACAGCTCAGGATGCAGGTCGAAGCCTGCAGCGGCGAGCAAGCGCGACAAGGTCTCGCTGCTCGGCGACGTTTCGCCGCTCTCGATTCGGGCGACGACGGACTGTGCCGTCCTCGCCCGCCGCGCCAGTTCGCGCTGCGACAGGCCCGCTCGCCTGCGGGCCTCGCGCACCAGGCCGCCCGCATCCCGCGTCCACGCCATGAAGGTATGATAGCTGATTAGCTATCAGAAGGGAAGGGGAACGCACGTGAACCGCTCAATCCTGCTCCCGATCCTTCTTCTGGGCGCGTGGGCGCGCCACTCGTAGCGCAGCGGCCGCAGAGCCGCGCCGCGCTCCTCGCCCAGCAAGGCGGCGAGTTCCGCGCCGAGTACGTCGTCGAGGTGAAGGACACGGCGGCGGGGCTCTTTCACGTGACCGCCACGTTCAACAACCTGCGCCAGCGGCGGCTCGAGCTCGCGCTCCTGGTCTGGACCCCCGGCTGGTACACGATCGAGAACTATGGCAAGAACGTGTTGCGGTTCGCGGTGAAGGACGGCTCCGGCAATCGGCTGCCCGCGCCGCGCATCCAGCCGCAGACGTGGATCGTCGATACGCGCGGCAAGGACCGCATCGTCGTCGGGGATAGGGGATAGGGGATAGGCATCATAGGGGCATGCGTCCGCGGCCGGTGGTTTTCCCGATGCGACGGCTGAGCCCCGAAAAAGGGTGGCGTTCTCCGCTTGGAGCGGACATGCTCGAGATGGCCCACGAGGGAGTCC
>JACQVE010000027.1 GCA_016209965.1 Gemmatimonadota bacterium
CCGTCGCTCTTTGTGATGGACGACCGACGCGCGATATAGGTCACAGGCTGACGGCATCGCATGGGCTGAAGCGCGCTGCGTCGGGCCGCGCGCCCCTTCAGCCGAGCTGCGCGATGAGGGACCCACCCAAACTCAGCACGTCCTCTCTCCGGGTGGGGGTCCGTCTGCAACGTAGCGAACAGATTCCGAAGACGTGCCCTTCTACTTCACTCAGGGTAGGGCCTTTCTATTTCAAGGTTACACTGAAATCGATGCCTCGCTGCCTCGCTGCCTCGCTGCCTCGCTGCCTCGCTGCCTGCACTTGCTGGCGCGTGCCCCCTGTGCTAAATTTGTCGCAGTTGTGGTCACGAGGTCGGCACGCCGATCGGCGTACCCGGCCTCGATTTTTTTATGCCCGGCGCGGGCCGGCACTCACTTGCAGACCGCAGCCAGGCGAAGCCGGCGCAAATGTGAGTGCCGGCGAGAAGCCGGAGAAGTTTTTCAGGAATGATGAGGTTCGAGGATTTGATTCAGGCGCCGGAGCTGCTGGACGCGGTGCGGGAGCTGGGGTGGCGGCAGCCGACGCCCATCCAGGAACAGGCGATCCCGCCGGCCCGCCAGGGGCGGGATCTGGTGGGCATCGCGCAGACGGGGACGGGCAAGACGGGGGCGTTCCTGCTGCCGCTGCTCGAGCGGCAACTCGGTCAGGACGGGCTGCGCACGCTGGTGCTCTGCCCGACACGGGAGCTGGCGCAGCAGGTGGCGGCGGACGCGCGTGCGCTGAGCCGGCACACCGATTTCTGGGTAGGCGAGGTGGTGGGCGGACTGCCCATGGGGAAGCAGATCCGGGAGCTGAGGGCGGGAGTGGAGCTGCTGGTGGCGACGCCGGGGCGGCTGATCGATCACCTGCAGCGCGGGACGGTTGACCTCTCGGGCGTGCGTGCCCTGGTGCTGGACGAGGCCGACCGGATGCTGGACATGGGGTTCCGCCCGCAAATCGAGCAGGTGCTGGCAGCCTGCCCGCGCCAGCGGCAGACGCTGCTGTTTTCCGCGACCATGGCCAACGGCGTGCACGCCCTGGCGCTGCGCATCCTGCGCGACCCGGTGCGGGTCGAGGCGGCGCCCTCGGCCACGGCGGCGGCGGGCGTCGAGCAGTTGCTCTACCCGGTGCGGCCGGAGCGCAAGCTGCCCCTGCTGCTCCATCTGCTGGAGCAGCCGGGAATGGATCAGGTGCTGGTCTTCACGCGCACGCGGCGCGGCGCGGACCGCCTGGCGACGCAGCTCGAGGCCGCAGGCGTCTCGATCACGGTGCTGCACGGCGACCGCGACATGGGGGAGCGACGGGGCGCACTGGACGCCTTCGCCTCGGGTGCGGCCCGTGTGCTGGTTGCCACGGACGTGGCGCAGCGCGGACTGGACATCGAGGGGATAAGCCACGTCGTCAACTACGACGTGCCGCTCGATCCCGAGGACTACGTGCACCGCATTGGCCGCACGGGGCGCGCGGGCGCAACGGGTCAGGCGGTAACCTTCCAGACGGCGGCGGAGCTGGGGCAGGTCCGGGGCATCGAGCGGCTGCTGGGCTACCGGATAGCGCGGGTTTCCCTGCAAGCCTTCGATTACGCGGGCGGCGGCGCGGCGAGACCGGAGCCCGCGCGGACCAACCGCTCCGGCAGCCGCTTCGGCACGCGGCGGACGGACGCGCTTTCGCCGGAGCAGCTTGCGGAACTGCTGCGGGTAGGCTGAGGCCCGGCCGAGGAATCGTCCGCCGGGCCGGCTGCACTCTGGCATCCTGCCCTCATAGCGGTGGCCATCGTGTGCTCCGGAGCCGCTCGGCCGTGACCGGCCGGGTTCTGAACTATTGGATGGAGCTTACCTGCCCCTCCGGCTTGGCTGAGGGCCCGCATGTATCGGGTCGGGGGTCCCCCGGAGCGGGTGTTCGCGGAGCGAGCGGAGACCCCGCAGGCCGGCACTCACCTGCCAACCCGCAGCCGGGCGAAAAAACCGAATGTGAGTGCCGGCCGAGGAGGCTCCGCTAACCGGGAGCGCCACCCGCGAAGCGGGGACCCCCGACCCGAGACCGGCGCGGGGGTTGCCTCCTCGAGCCGGCCGAGTCCCGTGCTCCGTCGGGCACGGGCACGGGCACGGGCACGGATCACTTCCTCACTGCGTGCGCAGGAAGTAGGCGGCGCCGCTGAATCCGGCGTATACCGCCTTGCTTCCGTCGGCCGAGACGCGGGTGAACCACACCTCCGGGTCGGCGCCGTTGGGCCCCACGTACGTGCTTCCGCTCTGGCTGGCGGCCGTGCGCCGCGAGAAGAGCACGGTGCCGCTGCGGCTGAAGACATAGAACTGCCCGCCACCGGCCCCGCCGCCGCGCGTGCCGGCGGTGATGTAGCTGCCGTCCGGTGTGATCGAGACCTGGCGCGCCCCGCCGTCCATGGGCGGGTCGAGTGGCTGGCCTCCGGGATCTGGCCGCCGCCACAGGAGGCTCAGCTGCTCGTGCCCAGCGAGTAGAGGCGCACGTCCGTGCCCTGCATCCCCACCACGGCCAGCGAGTTGTCCGCGCTCATGTCCGTCCAGTAGACGCGGCTCCCCACGTCCAGGGACTGCACGCGCTGCCAGCGGCTGGTGGTATCGCTGCGCACGTAGTAGTGCACCCGCTGCCCCCAATCGCCCGCGATGATGCGGTTCCCATCCGAGGAGATGGAGAGGTGGCGCAGCTCCCCATCGGAGCAGTCCTTGCAGACAATGGAGTCTTGCTGCACCCGCTGGCGGCGGGCGAGGTCGTAGATGCCCAGGATGGTGATGGGCGAGGCACCGGCCGGCCGGGTCTGGCCGCCGTAGGCCACGTACCGCCCGTCAGTCGAGAAGTCCACGGCGCGCAGTTGATCGGTGGTCGAGTCGACGAAGATGGGCTGGAGCGGCGTCGTCGAGCCGAAGTCGAGGAGCGTGAACTTGCCGCCGCCCGCGCCGATGTAACGCCCGTCATAACCGCAATGGAGGCCAGCGCTCCGGCCAGGCCGGTGGCCGTGAAGCTCGCGGGCGCGAGACCGGAGACCGTCGCCAGCTCCTCGCCCTAGTGGCTGGTCACCGAGCCACCAGGATGGCGGGTCGCCGTCACCCTGGCGTTACGGCGCCGTCTCACGAGGCCGGTCCGGACTTCACTCATCGCGGGATCCGCCTGGCCAGGAGCGCGTCGATCTTGCCCAACAGGCGCGTGAGCTCGACCGGCTTGGTGTCGAAGTCGTCGCACCCCGCGGCGAGCGCCTTCTCCTGGTCGCCGGCCATGGCGTGGGCAGTCAGTGCGATGACAGGAATGGAGCGGGTGGCCGGATCGTCCTTGAGCTGACGGGTGGCGCCCCAGCCATCCAGCAGGGGCAGGCTCATGTCCATGAGGATCAGGTCCGGCCCCTCGGAGCTGGCCAGGGCGACGCCTCTCTCGCCATCCACAGCGATGACTACCACGTACCCCCGCCGCTCGAGCCGGCGCGAGAGCATGTCGCGGTTCATCTCGTCGTCCTCTACGAGCAGGATCTTGGGCACGTCCGGCTCCTTTCCATGGAAGTCTGTGGAAGCGTCGGCACTCCCAGCGCGCTCCGGCGCGAGGTCTGCCCTTCGGTCGAGCTGCGCGATGACGCGCCCACCAGCCCCCCTCCGTTCCCGACCCACCAGCTCCAACCCCCCCCGCTCCGCTCGCCTCAGGGCAGACCCGGCGCGCCGTCGCTAGTGGCAACGAGCGCAGGGGGGCTGCCGTTTTCGCCACCCTGTTTGGAGAAGCGGCTCACCGGCGGTGCGGCCAAGATCCCTAAGGTCGGAGATGCGCTGCGCCTCCTGCGCCAGGGATGACAGGCCATCTGCGGCTCATGGCCGCGCCGGGGCAGTTGCGGCTCACTCCCGGGCTGCCGGCGCGAGCCGGCGCCGCTTCACGTGCGCGGCCACCAGCTCCCGGACTTCAGCGAGCAGCCGCTCGCGCGTATACGCGCCCTTCTGCAGAATAGCCTCGACGAAGCCGTTCAGCCGCTGCCGGTCCGCGGCGGTCAATTCCTTGGCGGTCACGACGATCACAGGAATGGTCCGCCACTCCTCGCGCTCGCGCAAGGCGGCGGCGAACTCGAAGCCATCCATCTCGGGCATGACCAGATCGAGCAGCACGAGCTGCGGCCGCTGCTGCAGCATGCGCTCGAGGGCCGCGCGGCCGTTCTCGGCCTCGATGGCGGCGTAGCCCTCGCGCTCGAGGATGCGGCGAAGCATGGAGCGGATCGCGGCGTCGTCCTCCACGATCAGCACGGGCCCCTCCCCATCGCCGCGGCGGTAGCGGCCGAGCACCGCCAGCAGTCGCTCGCGGTCCACGGGCTTGGTGAGGTATTCGGTCGCGCCCAGTGCAAAGCCCAGGTTCTGGTTATCCAGGATGGTGAGCATGACGACCGGGATATCGGCCAGCTCCGGGTCGGCCTTGAGCGCGGCGAGCACGGCCCAACCGTCCAGGCCGGGCATGATGACGTCCAGCGTGATCACGTCGGGGTGCAGCTCCCGGGCGCGGCGCAGCCCGGCCTCGCCGCTAGCGGCCTCCTCGACGCGGAAGCCCTCGCGGCTGAGCGAGCGGCGCACGAGCTCGCGGGCGGCGGCGTCGTCGTCAATCACCAGCAGTGTGCCGGCTTCGCCGCTGCCTGCCTCGAGGGCCGCGGGCGCGGCCGCGGCGGCAAGTGCGGCGCTCTCCGCGGGCAGCGGCACCTGGGCGGGCAGACGGATGGTGAAGGTCGAGCCTCTGCCCAGCTTGCTGGCCGCGCGGACGTCGCCGCCCAGCATCTGGCAGAAGCGCCTGGTGATGGCCAGGCCGAGCCCGGTGCCGCCGTACTTGCGCGCCGTGGACGCGTCCGCCTGGGAGAAGGGCTGGAAGAGCCTGGAAAGCTGCTCGGGCGTCATGCCGATACCGGAGTCCTTCACGCGGAAGCGCAGCCACTCGACACGCCGCTCGCCCTCCGCCCACTCACGCCGCACTTCCAGGGTGATCGAGCCGCCTTCCGTGAACTTGCAGGCGTTGCTCAGCAGGTTCAGCAGACACTGGCGGACCTTGACCTGATCGGAGTACATCGAGCCCGGCGAGTCGCCACGGACCAGCTTCAGCCGGTTGGACCGCTTCTCGAGCAGCGGCTGGATGGTGGTGGCGACCTCGTCCACCATGCGTCCCACGTCGAAGCTCTCGAGGTAGAGCTCGGTGCGGCCGGCCTCGATCTTCGAGAGGTCCAGGATATCGTTGATGAGGCCCAACAGGTGCCGGCCCGCCGCCTGGATCTTCTGCAGGTCGGGGACCAGCGGCTGCTGGCCCAGCTCGTGGGCCTCCTCCTCCAGCATCTCGCTGTAGCCGATGATGGCGTTCAGCGGCGTGCGCAGCTCGTGGCTCATGTTGGCCAGGAACTGGCTCTTGGCTCGGTTGGCCGACTCCGCCAGCTCGCGCGCGTGCAGCAGCTCGCTGATGTCGTGGTAAAGCGCCATGAGGCCGACCAGCTCCCCCTCCACCAGGACGGGAACGGCCAACATCTCCACATCAATGAGCGTTCCGTCCTTGCGACGTCGCTTCACAATGCCGTGGGCGCTGCTGGCCAGCGCCTGGTAGGTGTAGGCCACCGCCTCCGAGCGGCTGGCCTCCGTGGTCACGAGTGAATCGAGGTTGCGCCCGTGCACCTCCTCCTCGCTCCAGCCGAAGAGCTTCTCGAAGGCGGGGTTCACGCCCATGATGTTGTGCTCGAGGTCCAGGGTGACAATGGAGACGGGGCTCTTGCGCACCACGGCCTCGAAGTACTGTTTCTGCTGCTGCGCGGCGGTGAAGAGCCGGGCGTTCTCGATGGCCACGGCCGCCTGCGGCCCGAACAGGTTGAGCAGGCGGACGTCCTGCGGCCCGAAGTGCCGGGCCGGGTCTCCGTCCCAGACGTTGATGGCGCCCACCAGGCGCCCGCCGATCAGCAGGGGCGCGACCACCACGGCGTGGGCGCCCACCTCGCCGTACTGCACGGAGCGGCCCTCCCAGGTCTGGTAGTCCGGGATGATCATGGGCTGGCGCGTCCTGGCGACGTGACCCATGGCGCCCTCGCCCACGGCGAGGCGCCGGCCGGTCGAGCCCTGGCCGGTGCGGTAGTTGGCGGCGATCACCAGCTCGGCTTTGGCCTCGTCCCAGACGGCCAGCTCGCCACCTGTCGCGTTCAGCAGGCCCACCGCGCGCCCGAGCACGGCCTGCAGCAGCCTGCCCAGCTCGAGCTCGGCCGAGAGATCGGCAATGGTAGCAAAGAGCGCTTCCTGCTCGTCGGCGCGGCGGCGCTCCGCTTCGAGGAGTCGGCGCTCCTGCGCCACCAGCCGCGCCCGCGCCAGAGCGAGCCCCGCCTGGTTCGCGGCCGCAGTCAGCAACTCGAAGTCGTCGGGGCCGAAAGTGCCCGCACGGGGGCTCTCGACAGCCAGGACGCCGGCGACCCGGTCGCCCAGCGGTATGGGCACGTCGACTTCCGCGCCCAGGTTCTTAGCCACTACCAGCCGCGGGTCTGTGGTCACATCCGGGGTATAGTGGAGCTGTCCGTCCAGCAACGGCCGCTCGGTCAGCCCGCGGCCGGGAGGGATACGGAAGTCGGGCGGCACGTCAGCCCAGCCCACACTGGCGCGCAGCACGCGGTCGCCCGTGTGCTCGTCAACCAGGAACACGCCCAGGAAGTCGTAGCCGCGCGCCTCGTTGTGCAGACCCTGGACGAGGCAGCGGCAGACCTGGTCCTCGTCCAGTGCGCCCGCCAGCTCGGTGCTCAGCCGGAGCAGGATTTCCTGGCGCCGCGCCAGGTCGACGCCGCTCCCGCGGGGCGGGTTGCTGCCCCGCTTCTTGCTCGCCATGGCTCCTCCGTTACCGCATCAGCTCTCGGCCGCCACGCGCGGCGCTTCTGCCGCGGGCGAGCGGGGAGCGCCGGCGGCGCCCGCCCGGAACGCCGCCCTCGCCTCGCCGCTCGAGGCGCGGGGCTCGGCCGGCAGGCGCATGGTGAAGCTCGAGCCGTGGCCCGGGTGGCTCTCGACGGCGACGTCGCCACCCAGCATCTGGCAGAACCGCCGGGTAATGGCCAGGCCGAGGCCTGTGCCGCCATACTTCCGGGCCGTGCCCGCTTCGGCCTGTGAGAAAGCCTGGAACAACCTGCCCACCTGCTCCACGGTCATGCCGCTGCCGGTGTCGGTGACCCGGAAACGCAGCCAGTCGCCGGCTCCGGCCGCGGCGGCCCCGCCGGCCGCGCCGGCCGCGCTACCGCCACCGGCCACCCTCACCGCTTGCGCCCGGCCCCCTGCGCCTGAGCCGCCACTCTCTCTCGAGACCGCGAGCGTGATCTCGCCCCGCTCGGTAAACTTGGACGCGTTGCTGAGCAGGTTCAGCAGGCACTGGCGCACCTTGACCAGGTCCGAGTGCATCGAGCCCATCCCGGCGGCGCAGCGAACGATCAGCCGGTTGGCTTGTTTTTGGACCAGCGGCCCGACGGTCGTGGCCGCGTCCTGGACCATCTGGGCCACGTCGAAGGTCTCGAGGTAGAGCTCGGTCTTGCCGGCCTCGATCTTGGACAGGTCCAGGATATCATTGATCAGACCGAGCAGGTGGCGGCCGGCCGACTGGATCTTCTGCAGGTCCGGAACCAGCCCGCTCTGCTCGAGCTCCTCGGCCTCCTCCGCCAGCATCTCGCTGTAGCCGATGATGGCGTTAAGGGGCGTGCGCAGTTCGTGACTCATACTGGCCAGGAACTGGCTCTTGGCCCGGCTGGCCGCCTCCGCCTCGCGGCGCGCGCGCACCAGCTCGGTGATGTCGTGGTACAGGCCCATGAGGCCGACACGCTCGCCGTCCAGGACTACGGGGACGCCGAGCACCTCGACATCTACCAGCGTGCCGTCCTTGCGCCGGCGCTGGGTAATGCCATGCACTGGCCCGCCCAGCGCCGTGCGGGTATAACCGACGGCCTCGGAGCGCGTTGCCTCGTCCGTGATCAGC
>JACQVE010000028.1 GCA_016209965.1 Gemmatimonadota bacterium
CCGGCCCCGCCCCCATGCCGCCGCCCACCGTCTCGTAAAACGCGAAGGGCGCGCCGCTGCGCGGGTCCAGCCCGCCCACCGAGATGTTGTTCATGGTGCCCTGCGACTGCGCGGGGATCAGCTCGGGCAGCGCCTGCGCCAGCGCCAGGAACACCACGTCCGTGATGCGCTGAGAGGTTTCCACGTTGCCGCCCGCGACCGCGGCCGGCGGCGCCGCCGCGACCAGGCTGCCCGCAGGGAGCACGAGATGCACTGCCTCCATGGCGCCGCCGCCCGCCGGCAGCGGCTGCCCCAGCAGCGCCTCGACCACGCAACGCACGGCGTAGCGCACGCAGGAGGTGGTGATGGCAGCGACCGCGTTCACCCCGCCGGCCGCCTGCGCCGCCGTTCCGCTGAAGTCCGCGATCAGCGCGCCCTCTCCCACAGTGAGCTGCAGGCGGATGGGCAACGGGCCGCTGCCGCAGCCGTCGTCGTCCAGCACGTCCTCCGCTCGGTAGACGCCGGCCGGGATGCGCGCAATGCCCGCCCGGACCAGCCGATCCGCGTAGGCCAGGAGCGAGGCCATGGCCAGCCGCACCTCCGCCACGCCCCGCCGCGCAACCAGCTCCAGCAGCCGCTGCTCGCCCGCGTGCAGCGACGCGAGCTGGGCGGCCAGGTCGCCCTCCCGCTCCGCCGGCGTGCGCACGTTGCTCAGGATCAGCTTCCAGACCTCCTCGTTCCGCTGGCCGCCGCGCACCAGCAGCAGCGGCGGGATGCGGAGCCCCTCCTGATGGATGTCCCGCGCCAGCGGCATGGACCCCGGCGCCATGCCGCCCACGTCGGCGTGGTGCGCGCGCGCGGCCAGGTAGGCCAGGGGAGTTCGAGCAGTTCTGCCCGGCGCGCGGAACCCGGCGACCGGAACGGGAACCGGATCGGGTACGGGTACGGGTACGGGTACGGGTACGTTACCGACGCGGCAGTACACCGGCATGACCACGGTGATGTCCGGCAGGTGCGTGCCGCCGCGGAACGGATCGTTGAGCACGGCAATGTCGCCCTGCGCCAGCGGGCCCAGCTCGGCAAGCACGGCGGCCACGCTGAGGGGCATGGCTCCCAGGTGGACGGGCATGTGGTCGCCCATCGCCACCACCCGTCCCTGCCCGTCGAAGAGCGCGCAGGAATAGTCGCGCCGCTCCTTGATGTTAGGGGAGTGCGCCGCCCGCCGCAGCGCCGCACCCATGGCTTCGGCCAGGGCGGTGAACAGGTGACGGTACACCTCCAGCCGGACGGGATCGAGTGGCAGATCGTCTCTTTGCATCCGCTGGCTCGCGGGTTAGATTCGTCGCACGAAATTCGCGTCCGTTCGAGCAGCCGTGGGGGCCCCCATCAGGAGGTGGGATTGGCGCGCAGGAAGCAAGAGAGGAGCGCGTTCGACCGGGCGCGAGACGAGTTGTTCAGCCATATCCACCGCTGCGATGTGATCGGCGCCACGGAGGCGCAGCAGCGGGAGTGGATGGCCGATACGCTGCAATTCATGGCGGAGCGGTACCCCAGCCTGACGGCGCCGGAGCTCGAGCAACTGAGTGTGCTGGGCCTGCGCTTCTGCAAGCCGGTGATCCCGCACGGCAGCCAAGATACTGCGCCGTCTTCGGAGGACGCAAACGCCGCTTGATGGGGCGCCCCTGGCCCCGATACGGCGCTTCGCTGTATGAGCCGATCCATCCTCCTGATTGAGGACGATGCCGACGTGCGCGCCACGCTGGCGCGCTTCTTCGAGCGTCGCGGCTGGCTGGTCAGTGGCGCGGAGGGCGGCCGCCCGGGCCTTGAAGTGTACGACCGCGAGCGTCCCGATCTGGTGCTTCTCGACCTCGAGCTGCCCGACCTTCCCGGCCTCGACGTGCTGCGCGTGCTGCGCGAACGCGACAGCGCTGCCGCCGTCATCATGCTGACCGGCTACGGCGACATCGCTACTGCGGTCGCAGCCATGCGCCTGGGCGCGGAGAATTTCCTGACCAAGCCCGTCGAGCTGCCGCACCTCGAGGCAGCGGCAGAGCGCGCCCTGGAGAAGGTCGAGTTGCGCCGGCTGAGCCGGTTCCTTGCCGAGCGCGAGGGCGATGCACCAGGGCTGGGCTCGCTCGGTCGCTCCCCGGTCATGCGCGAGATTGTCCGGCAGATCGAGCTGCTCGCAGCCAGTGACACCACGGTGCTGCTGCTCGGCGAGACGGGCACGGGGAAGGGGTGGGTCGCCAAGCTGCTGCACGCCCTGTCGCCGCGCGCGGGTGCGCCGCTGATCGAGGTGAACTGCGGCGGGCTGACCGCTACCTTCCTGGATTCCGAGCTGTTCGGCCACGAGCGCGGCGCGTTCACGGATGCCAAGGCGCAGAAGCGCGGACTCTTCGAGATCGCGCACACGGGCACGCTGCTGCTGGACGAGATCGGCGACCTGGCGCCCGAACTGCAGCCCAAGTTGCTGAACGTGCTGGAGAGCCGGACGTTCCGCCGCCTGGGCGGCACCCGCGAGATCGAGGTGGACGTGCGGCTGATCGCCGCGACGCACCACCCGCTCGAAGACGCGGTGCGCGCCGGCCGCTTCCGCGAGGACCTGTATTACCGCCTGGCCGTGCTCCCGCTGCGGCTGCCGCCGCTGCGCGAGCGCGGGCCCCAGGACATTGCCGAGCTCGCCCGCCGGCTGCTCCTGGACCTGCGCCGCCGCCTGGGCCGCGGTCCCGGGCGCTTCTCCGCCGAGGCGCTCGACCTGCTCACGCGCTACTCCTGGCCCGGCAACATCCGCGAACTGCGGAACGTGCTGGAACGCGTCCTGCTCCTGGGAGCTGGCGCGGAGGAAGTGCTGCCCGCACACCTGCCCACGGAGCTGACGTCAGTGGCCGGCCCGCCTGGCCCCGATTCGGATCCCGGCCTTTCCCTGGACGAGCTCGAGCGCCGCCACATCGCCCGCGTGCTGGCCCATCACGCCGGCAACCGCTCGCGCGCCGCCCGCACACTCGGCATCTCGCGCGCCGCTCTCTATCAGAAGCTGCGGCGCTACGGCCTCGAGCACGTTTCCTGACCGGAGCCATGCCATGAGCTCGCGACGCAACTTCCTCCGAACCACGGCGGGCGCCGGTCTGGGCGCTGCTACGCTCGGCCGATTTCCGTTCGCCCGGGAGCTGGCTGCTGCCCCGATCAGTCGTGCCGGCGCGCTGAGACCCGTGGTCATCGCCAGTGCCAACGGGCTCCAGGCTGTCGAGCGCGCGATGCAGACGATCCAGGCGGGGGGCGACACGATCGAGGCGGTCGTCCAGGGCGTCAACATTGTGGAGCTTGATCCGCAGGACAACTCCGTGGGCTATGGCGGCCTGCCCAACGAAGACGGCGTCGTTCAGCTTGACGCCTCGGTCATGCACGGGCCGACGCGTGGCGCTGGCGCCGTGGCCTCGCTGGAAGGCGTGAAGACGCCCTCCCGCGTGGCCGTCGCGGTCATGCGCTACACGGACCATGTCCTCCTCGTGGGAGCCGGCGCCCGCGAGTTCGCGCGCAAGCTGGGGTTCAATGTCAACGAGGATCTGTTGACGGAGGACTCCCGCCGCCGCTGGCTCGAGTGGCGGGCCAGCCTTTCGCCGGATGATGACTGGATCTCCCCCGAGGAAGCCGGCGCGCCCCCGCTCCGCACGGGCGGACGCGGCGCCATGGCCGACCCGCGCCGCGATGGCGAGCGCGCGCTGCTCGACTCCTATGACGGCTTGCGCCCCTGGGGCACCATCAACTGCAACGCGGTCGACCGGAATGGCAACATCTCGGGCGTGACCACCACCAGCGGCCTGGCCTGGAAGATCCCGGGCCGCGTGGGCGATTCCCCCATCCTGGGCGCCGGACTGTACGTGGACAATGATGTGGGCGCCTGCGGCTCGACCGGCCGCGGCGAGGCCGTGCTCAAGACGGTAGGCTCGCACACCGTCGTCGAGAACATGCGCCGGCGCATGAGCCCGACCGACGCCTGCCTCGAGGCGTTGCACCGCGTCGTACGCTGGACGGTCGAAAAGCGACTCCTCGGGCCCGACGGCCGCCCCAACTTCAACGTCAACTTCTACGCCCTCAACAAGAACGGCGACTACGGCGCCGCCGCTATCTGGTCGGGTTCCCGCTTTGCCGTCAGCGTGGACGGCCGCGCCCAGCTCCGCGACTCCGCCTACCTCTTCCAGCGCGCCTAGCCTCCGGAGCGAGTGAGGCTTGGGAACGGCACTTGCGCCGCACCTTCTATCAGGTGGGCATCCGCATCGGCCTCGAGCGTTTCCTCGAGGTGGACTGGAAGTGGTACCTGTCCGAGGTCGTGTACCCGCCCGTGGCCGCCCCCTGACCCCTCCCGCTACTCGCCCAGCAGGCCCCGCAGCCGGCGGGAATTGCGCACCCGTGCCGCCGCGGCCTGCCCGGACTCGAGGCGGGCCAGCACGCGCCGCGCTACAATGGAGGCGCGCGGCTCCGTCGGCTCCAGCGCCTCGAGGTAGACGTCCAGCGCGCGATCGAGGGGCAGCTCGTCCCCGATGGCCGAGACCACCTCCAGGGCGTTGCGGACGTGCGTCTCCACTACCGCCTCCTCGGCGCGGGCGAGGGCAATGAGCAGCCGCCGCCGGCCCTCCTCGCTCAAGCGGCGCCTTCGCAGCCAACCAAACACGGATGCCTCCCGGCACCTGTTGCCGTGCGCCGCGCGGCCGGTTTCCTCCATCCGGGCGCGCGCACTGATAAAATGGTCGCGCGGGCGCGGCGGCGGCAAGGCTGGGGAGCTTAGCGGCGCGTCGGTGGAACCCCGGGAACCCTCTGGCCCGCGCCCGCGCGACTTATTACATTAAACGTGCCGCACTCGCGGCTCGCGCAGCCGCACCCGCGGCGTCTCTTCCCACCCCACTGATCCGCAGGGCTCCCGTTCCGTGGCAGAGAGGAGGCGCTGAAGCATGGCCACCCCGTTCCTCAGCTCTGAGGAGTACGACGAGCGCGCCCACCGGCTGTACAATGATGGCGACTACGAGGGCGCGCTACACACGCTCAAGGAGGGGCTCCATCTCTATCCCGATTCCGTCGAGCTGCTGGTGGGCCTGGGCTACACCCGCCTGGCACGCGAAGAATTTGTCTGGGCGAAGCAAGCGTTCGAGAAGGCGCTGCTGCTCGAGGCCGACGACCACGACGGGCTGGTCGGGTTGGGTGAGGTGCTGCTTCGCTTCGGCCGCCACCCAGAGGCCCAGCGGCTCTTCGCGCGCGTGAGGGCCGCCGCGCCCGACGACCTGGACCTCTTCCTGTCCATGGGCCGGGCGCTGTACCGCGAACGTCTGTTCTCGCAGGCGCGGGCCCTGTTTGACGAGGCCGTGCTGCGCCACCCTACCAGTCCGGAGGCCGCCGCCGCGCTCGGCTACACGCTGCACCGCCTGGGCGAGGACGTGGCGGCCAGGCGGCATCTGCGCCGCGCGCTCAAGTTGGACCCCACGCATCACGAGGCACGCATTTACCTGGCGCATCTGCTCTACGACCGCGGCGACTGGCGGGCTGCGCTGCAGGAGTACGAGCGCGTGCCGGCGGCCGAGCACTGGGAAGCCGTCGCCGTCTGGCGCACCCTCGAGCTGAAGCGCGCCATCCTGGGCCTCGAGGCAGGCGATCCCGGCCTCGGCGAATGGGAGGCGCGGCTGCGCGAGCTGGAGGCCGAGGCCGACCCGCTGGACGAGCTGCTGGCGGATCTCGAGAACGCGGCGCGCGAGGCCCCGCGCCGCGAGCCGCCGCGGCTCGGCCGGCGGCGGAGGGAGCCCGGCGCCAGGCATCGCGTGCGGCTGCCCGACGGCCGGGTCTACGCCGGCACCTGGCTCGATATCGTGAAGCAGCTCCGCGACGCGAACGGCCGGCCGGGCGAGAGCCTCGCACAATTCATGCATCGGCAGGCCGCGGAGCAACGCAGCCGGGTGGGTGCCTTGATCCCCAGCCACGATCCCGAGGCGTTCCTGCGAGCCAGTGCGCGGGCCGGGCTGTTGAGCATTGAACCCGTGAGCCGATGACCGATCCGGTTCGCGTCCTCCAGCCGCTCGATGCGGCGGAGGCCGCGATTCGCAAGCTGACAGACTACGAAGCCGCTGACGAGCTGGCTCGCGCGCTGCAGGCGACGTGGGCGGCCGTGCAGCGCGCCCTGCGGTTGCTGCTGCGATCGGATCCTGCCACACCCGACGAGTTGCGCCTCACCGCCCTCTCGATCGAAGATCTGCCCCCCGCCCGCTTGCTCGAAGTGCTGCGTCAGCGAGATCTGATCTCGCTGGAATTGGCGGGCCAGCTCCACGAGCTGCAGCAGGCGGCGCAGCGCGCGGAAGGCGGCGCGCAACGCGCGGCCGATGCCGACCTGGCCCGGCGCGTGGCCGAACGCGTCCGTGCCGAGGTCCACATGCTGGCCGAGCGCCCCGTGCGGGAGGCCGCTCGCCACGCCGTGGCCTCGCGCATGATTGAGGAGACTGCGCATGCCGTGCCCCCGCCGGGCGCCGGGCGACGCTTCGTCTTCCTGGCAGCCAGCGTCGCGCTGCTGATCCTGGTCGTACTGGCGATCGTGGTGCTCGTGGCGCTGGACAGGCAGACGGACAAAGCCATTGCCGCCTTCCGCGCGGGCCGCCTCGAGACCGCCGAGACGCGCTTCCGCGAAGTGCTGGAAGACGAGCCTGAGAACGTGACCGCGCTGCTCTATCTGGGCCGAGTGTACCGGCGCCAGCAGCGCCACCACGAGGCGGCCGAGGTCTTGCAGCAGGCGGCCCGCCTGAACTCTGGCGACGCCGATGTGTATCGAGAGCTCGGCCACCTCTTTCTGGCCCTCGGCCAGCTACGGCCCGCAGCCAAACAGTATCGCCACGCTCTGGATCTCGATCCCGAGGAGCAGCTCAACTGGATCGCTCTCGTCCGCGCACTTCGTGCCCTTGGCGACCCGGCCGCCGAGCGGCTGCTCCGCGCCGCGCCGCCCGAGGTTCGCGCCGCGCTGGCCCGCGGCCCCTAACCCCACCGGTCCCGCCGCCGCGCCACAGTCCAGCTTGGCGAGGCCGCCGAATCCATAGCCCGCAACTTTCATGACCGAGCCCGTGTTGGCTCGCCTTCACCGTTCTCTGGTGGAGGCCATGCGTCGCACCCGGCCGGACGCACTCGATCAGTCGATCACGGTCGCGGAGATCTATCAGGATCTCGTGCCCTACCGCCGGGTGCGCTCCACGTTGGGCGTGGAACTGAATGCAGACTACGAGCACGCTGTCATGCGCCTGCTGGCCGGCGAGGGCGGGCTGGTGCGCCTCGAGCCGACTGAGGTGCAGCAGCAGTTGCGGCGTGAGCTGGGATCCCCCAACCCCAATGTCGGGCTGTTCCGGCAGTTCGCGGCATGCGACGCCTGGGTGACCATTCCTCCGGCCGAACCCCCCCGGAAGGAGGCCGTCCCGGCGGAGCCTGTTCCGGCCTCCGCCTCCGCCGCGGCCGCTGCAGCACCGGCCCCAGCCGCGCCGCCCGCGGCGCCGGCCAAAGCTGGGGCCGCCCCTTCCCCCCCGGCGCCGCGCCGCGCAGCAGTTCCGCCGTCCGCGGCCCCCGCCAGGAAGGCCGCCCCGCCGGTCGCGGCACCCCTGCCCGAGCGCACGGTCCGTCGCGGAGGCACGGTCACGCCGCTTTCCCCTGCAGCGACAGGGGCGGCAGGAAAACGCCAGGCGCCGGCCGCCGAGCCCGGGCTGGAACCCTCTTCTCCGGTCCTGCCCCAACGAGCTCCTATGTCGATGCCGCCACGCGAACCCGTCGCTCAGCCGCGGCAGCGCGCGGTCCCGGCCCCGGCTTCCTGTCCCTTTTGTGGCGAGCGCCTGCCCAAAGCCAAGACCGTGCGTTACTGCCCTTTCTGCGGCGGCAACCAGCGCACACGGCCCTGCCCCGATTGCGGCGAGATCCTCGAGGTCAACTGGCGCTACTGCATCGCCTGCGGCCATGCCGTGACGGACTAGCCTGGATTCCCATGGTCGGGAGTTGACCTAACGCGCCGGGTGCGCTGCCGTGGGAATCCGGGCTAGTGGTTTTTTTCCTTGACCGTGTTCACACCCCCGTCTATCTTCCGCGCGGCCCAGACCGGTTGGGCCGCGGATGCGTGCTTGCGGCGGGCTGTTCGGCCCGTGCGGATCCCTCGATTCCAGGAGGAGGCTGATGCGCAGGAAGGAGTGGGCCGTACCGTTCGCCCTGCTGGGGATGCTGGCCCTGGCGCTGCCCGCGTGCCGAGCGGAGGAGGCACCCGAGGTAGCCGAGGAGCAGGCTCCTGCCACGCCGGCGCCGGAGCAGCCGGCCCCCGGCGCTATTGCGCTGCCGGAAGGCGTGACGCAGGAGATGGTGACCCAGGGCCAGCAGCTCTTCACGGGCAGCGGCAACTGCTTCACCTGCCACGGCCAGGACGCCAGGGGTACGCAGCTTGCCCCCAACCTGACCGACCAGGAATGGCTCAACATCTCGGGCAGCTATGACGAGGTCGTGAAACTGGTCAAGACGGGAGTGCCGCAGCCGAAGCAGCACCCGGCAGCCATGCCTCCTATGGGCGGCGTTTCCCTTACCGAAGACCAGGTGAAGGCTGTAGCCGCCTACGTCTACACGTTAAGCCGCGGCGGCACCTGAGTTGGCAGCGCAGGCTGTGCCGGCGCCGGGGCGCCGATTCCGTCGCCCCGGCGCCGTTTTCTTCTTCGCCCTTCTCTTCTGCGCCTGTGATGCGCCGCCGCCGACCCGCTCGGGCGGGGCCGTGCTCGAGCTGGGTGAGGACACGATCCGCCTCGCCCCCGGCGCCACGCTGCACCAGGTGATGCTCCATGCCGATCCCGGCGGCGCAGAAATGCGCCCCGAGACCGTCCGCGCCCGGGCCGGCGACGTCGTGCGTTTCACCGCCGCCGACGCCCAGCCCCACGCCGTGGTCTTCGATGCCGGCCGCCTCGCCCCGCCGCTGCGCGCGTTCCTCGAGCGGACAGGGCAGCTCCGCGGCCCGCCGCTGATCTCGGCCGGCGCCGCCTGGGTGGTAAGCCTGGATGACGCGCCGGCCGGCGCCTACCCGTTCGCCTGCCTGACGCACGGCGCTCTGGGTCTGCTCCTGGTTTCCGACTGAATCTTTCCCGCCGCCCACTGCCGGGCGTCGCACAACCCTGCGCATTTTCCCCGGTCCATTGTGGGCCGGCAATTTGCATATTTTGGCAGCAGAGAAAAGGGCGGCGAGCGCCGCGCCGCCTAGCGTCGCCGCACCCGGCCCGCCGCCCGCAGAGGGGTGCACCGCACGGTCCCTCACCCTGGCGGCGCCGCGACGCACACCAGTATACTCGCGGCCATGTCAAGGATCGCCGTCATCCCGGGGGATGGCATCGGCGTCGAGGTGACGCAGGAAGCCGTGAAGGTTCTCCGCTGCATCGCCGGGCTGGCCGGTCTCGAGCTCCGCCTCGATGACTGGGATCTCGGCGCCGAACGCTATTTGCGCAGCGGTGTGGCCGTGAGTGAGGACGAGATGCTGGTGCTCGCCCGGGATTACGACGCCATCCTGCTCGGGGCGCTGGGCGATCCCCGGGTTCCGGACCACGCCCATGCGCGTGCCATCCTCCTGGGGCTGCGCACGCGGTTGGACCTGTACGTCAACTTCCGGCCGGTCCAACTCTTCGATGCCGCGCTCTCGCCGCTCAAGGGCGTGGCGGCGGAAGAACTCGATGTCGTCATCTTCCGCGAGAACACCGAAGGCCTGTACAGCGGCGCCGGTGGGCAGCTCCGCCGCGGCACGCCAGACGAGATCGCGATCGAGGAGGACGTGAACACGCGCCGCGGCGTGGAACGCATCATCCGCGCAGCCTTCCAGTACGCCCGCGCCGCCGGCCGCGGCCGCGTCACCCTCGCGGACAAGGCCAACGCCATGCGCTACGCGGGCGAGCTGTGGCGCCGCGTGTTTGCCGAGGTGGGTGCCGAGTTCCCCGGGATCGAGCGCCACGCCATGTACATCGACGCGCTCGCCCTGGACCTCGTCCTCCACCCCGCGAAGTACGACGTCATCGTGACGTGCAACCTGTTCGGCGACATCCTCAGCGACCTGGCCGCCGCGCTGGCCGGCGGACTCGGCCTCGCGCCCTCGGCCAACCTGCACCCGGGACGCGCCGGCCTGTTCGAGCCGGTCCACGGCTCGGCTCCCGATCTCGCCGGCACCGGCCGGGCCAATCCTATGGCCGCGATCCTCAGCGCCGCGCTGCTGTTGGACGAGCTGGGCCTCAGCCGCGAAGCCCACCACATCCAGGAGGCGGTTCGCCGCTCGATCCGGCTGCACCTCACGACTCCGGACCTGGGCGGCACCCTGACCACGCCGGAGGTGGGGGACTTCATCTGCGAAGCGCTCACGCAAGCCTGGCAGCAGAACGACACGCCGCCGCGCTAGTGGTTGGCCGGCGGACCCATCCCCCGCACCGCGTGTAGCAGCCGGCGCGAAACTCGTCCGGTAAAGGAGCGCCCATGGGGACCCAGGGTCACAACCGAGACGTGGTCTTCCTCTCCGGCCGCCGCACCGGCTTCGGCTCCTTTGGCGGCACGCTCAAGGGCCTTTCCGCTACCGAACTGGGCGTCATCGCCGCTCGCGCCGCTATCGAGAGCGCCGGCATCTCCGGCGACGCCATAGACCACGTCATCTTCGGCAACGCGCTGCAGACCTCTTCCGACGCCATCTACCTGGCCCGCCACGTGGGGCTGCGCGCCGGCGTGCCCGTGCCGGTCCCCGCGCTGACGCTCAACCGGCTGTGCGGCTCCGGCTTCCAGGCCATCATCAGCGGGGCGCAGGAGATCCTGCTGGGCGAGGCGCAGGTCTGCCTTTGTGGCGGCGCCGAGTCCATGAGCCAGGCGCCGCACGTGCTGCGGGGCGCGCGCTGGGGCGAGCTGCGGCTGGGCGAGGCGGGTGGGTTCCTCGAGGACTTGCTCTGGGCCGCGCTGACGGACACTCAGTGCCGTCTCTCCATGGCCCAGACGGCCGAGCGCCTCGCCGAGCGCTACGGCGTCACGCGTGAGGAGGCGGATGAGGTCGCGTACCGCTCGCAGATGCGGGCCAGGCAGGCCTGGGCGGAGGGCCGCTTCGATGCGGAGGTCGTGGCCGTCCCCGTCCGCACGCGTAAGGCCGAGGTCCTGTTCCGCACGGACGAGCACCTGCGTCCGGATACCACGCTCGAGGGGCTGGCCGCGCTCAAGCCGTATTTCCGCGAGGACGGACTGGTCACCGCCGGCAACGCCAGCGGCATTGGTGACGGCGCCGCAGCCGCCGTGATCGCGGACGCCGCCTGGGCGGCGCAGACCGGCGTGCCCCCGCTCGGCCGACTGGTCGCCTGGGGCGTGGCCGGCGTCGAGCCGGACATCATGGGCCTTGGCCCGGCGCCTGCCAGCCGCAAGGCCCTGGCCAAGGCTGGGCTGGCCCTCGAGGACATGGACCTGGTCGAGGTGAACGAGGCGTTCGCGCCGCAGTTCGCCGCGGTGGCCCGCGAGCTGGGCCTGGACCCCGAGAAGACCAATGTGAACGGCGGCGCCATTGCCATGACCCACCCGCTGGCCGCCTCCGGCGCCCGCATCACCGTACACTTGCTCCACGAGCTGCGCCGCCGTGGCGGGCGCTACGGCCTGGGCACCGCCTGCATCGGCGGCGGTCAAGGCGCGGCCGTCATTGTCGAGGCCCTCTCATGATCGAAATCCTGATCCCCGTCGGCCTAGCCTCCATCATCATGTTGTGGACGTCATTGCGTGTGCTTCGGGAGTACGAGCGCGGCGTCATCTTCCGCCTGGGCCGCCTGATCGGCGGCAAAGGGCCGGGCCTCATTTTCCTCGTCCCGCTGGGCATAGACCGCATGGTCAAGGTCTCCCTGCGCATTGTCGCGCTGGACATCCCGCCGCAGGATGTGATCACGCGGGACAACGTATCGGTCAAGGTGAACGCTGTTCTCTACTTCCGCGTCGGCCAGCCGGTCAAGGCGATCTGCGAGATCGAGGACTACCTCTTCGCAACCAGCCAGCTCGCGCAGACCACGCTACGCAGCGTGATCGGCCAGGCCGAGCTGGATCAGCTCCTGGCGGAGCGCGAGCATTTCAATCAGATCCTGCGCCAGATCATTGACGAGGGCACGGACCCCTGGGGGATCGAGGTGACCGCTGTCGAAGTGAAGGATATTGACCTGCCCCAGGAGATGAAGCGGGCCATGGCGCGGCAGGCGGAGGCCGAGCGCGAGCGGCGCGCCAAGGTGATCGCCGCGGCAGGTGAGTTCCAGGCCGCCGGCAAGCTGGCCGAGGCGGCCAACGTCATCAGCAGTGCTCCCGGCGCCCTGCAGCTTCGCTACCTGCAGACCGTGGTCGAGATCGCTGCCGAGAACAATTCGACCACCCTCTTCCCCATCCCCATGGAGCTGCTGCCGCTGCTCGAGACGGCGGGACGCGCGGCGGGGGCGGCTCCCGGCCGCGCATCACGAGCTACGTCCGGCGAGCCAGCGGCCGAGCCGGCGCTGCCGCCGCCGGCCAGCCTTGGCACGGAGCTTGACCCGAGGAAGAGCGAACGGGGCAGGGAGCCCGTCCGACCCCGGTAAGCTCGGGCGCCCCGCGCCCGCGAGTTCCGCCAGATCTTCTGAAGCTCGGACCGAGTCCCCGAAATGTCATCGCGTGTGTGCACTAGCGCCGCCGCAGCGACCAGACGATGCCGAAGTTGGCGTATGGCCCACTCCAGTCCACCTCGAGCGGATCGTCGCCATCATCGCCGCAGCATAGCGTCTGGCTGAAGCCCGTCGAGCTGTCCTCGTCCTTGAAGGTGGCGGGAGCGCGAACGTAGCGGTAGCCGCCGCGAGCCATGATCCCCACATCGCTGCCCAGCATGAACGTCAATCCCAGCGCCCCGTGCCCACCGACTCCGCCGGCCGAGTACTCGATGACGTTGACATTGCCGAACGCCGCGTAGCGGCCGTTCATGAGCACGATGTCCAGCCCGGGCTCGAGGGTCAGGAGCACTCGGGGGCCGAGCGCCTGCCGGTAGGCGAGCACAAAGTTCAGGAAGGTGGCATCAAAGAAGACTTCCGTCCGCCCGAATTCGCTGACCTCCGTGCCCCAGATCGCGCGCGGCACCGTTCTGGCCACCTGCATCCCCACCCCCAGCTCCGCGCCCCCGGCCAGCGGCAGCCCGATCATCAGATCGAACCCCAGCAGCGCCGTGGAGCCCGAGTCGGCTTCGGCGGCGCCATCGCCAGTTATGAA
>JACQVE010000029.1 GCA_016209965.1 Gemmatimonadota bacterium
AAGCTGCGGTTTCTTGACACGGCCAACCTCCGTCTGCGCGGGTTGAAATGCTCCCGCGAATTGCTGGAAATCTAAGCGCCGCGGGGAAGTAGCGTAAGAGGTGGTGGCCTCGGAGGCCTCGGACCATGCTTCCATCTTCCATGTTGGCCGATCAGGCTATCCCCTCGACCCGCGAAGCCGGCCATTCCGGCAGCGGGAAGGGGGAAGGGGTCCAGGACATGGGCGCTGTGGGCCAAATAACCAGCCTGCAACGGCGACCGCACGGCCGCGACCACCAGGCTGGTGCTGCTAGGGGCGCTGACCGACGGCCGGCAGGTCCGGGGCGAGGACGCGGTGCGGGTGGTCATGTAAGTGCGCGAACTCGCTACACACCTGCACACGCGTGCGCAGCCGCACTACTGACGGGCGCAGACCCGCCGAAATCGAGGGATGTTTGCGGGCACGCCGCTCAGTGGCGGATGACCAGGCCGAGCTCGCCGCCGCGCACGCTGCGCAATCGACCTTGTGGGTCCTGGATCGCGCCCAACAGGGCGCGGGCGCTGGGGAACAGCTCTAGCGCCGGGCGTAGCACGGGCACGTCCAGGCCGGCGCTCACCACCCAGCCGTCCGCGCCGATCTGCTCGCCCAGTTGATAGCGGAAGTCAGCGCTGGGGCGTACGGCCAGCCGCCCGCGCAGGCTAATGCTGCCGCCGATCCCGGCCACCACCAGGTTCTGGCGGCCCACGGAAAAGGTGCTGTCCCGCCGCACGGTGGCGCCCTGCGTGATGATGGGCAGCGTGACATCGCCGCGATCCCGCCAGATGTCCGTGGCAAAAACGGTCCAGCTCGTGCGCCCCAGGGGGAAGCTCCAGGTGGCATCGAGCTCGAGGCGCCGGCCGGCCTGGAAGAGGTTGCGGCCATCCAGTCGGTCTTGCGTGTACTCGAGGCCCATCACGCCCACTGAGAACTGGTGCACATCCCCCCGGTACTCGAGCGCGGCGCGCGCGCGCATCTCGTCACCGGGCAGGTAGACGATGGCCGTGTCCGTGCGTGGCCGGAACTCGCCATTGCGCCGGAAGCTGGCGCCCAGGCTCAGGCCGACGCGACCGAGATAGACGGCCGTGGTGAGCCCGCCCGTGGCGGCGAACCCCAGCCCCCAACTGGCCTCGCGGAACCCCAGCAGGTCGGTGGACATGACCGTGGCGACCACTGCCTCCTCCGGCTGGTGGGTCGCCTTGCCCGTGGGCAGGTTGAACCCGAGGGTTAACGCGACCCCGGGCCGCAAGTGCAGCGTGGTGCGCAGCCAGGTATCGGTCACCGATTCCAGTCGGTGCACCGCACCGTCGAGCCCGACCTCACCCATGGCGTAGGAGTTGTACAGCTCGAGCAGCAGCCAGCGCCCGACCGGCGCCTGGAGGGCGATGGGGAAGAGGATCAGCCGGGCGGAAGCGGCGCCAATGCCCTCTGAGAAGCGGTAACTCTGGAGGTGGGCGCCGCCCGCAATGCTGAACGGCGGCCCGGAGCGCCTGGCCTCCTGCGCCTCGAGGGATGAGGCGGAGCACAGGAGCAGGGCGAGCATTAACCTTTTGATCATCCTTCCAGTGGTCCTGGACGGCATTTTCTAGATCCCTAGTTGTCGGCCGGCCTGCGGATCCGGATCCGCAGCGTCGCCTGGTTCACCTGCCCGACGCCCTCGATGTTCTGCCCCTCGAGCGAGGGCATGCGGTTGGCCGCCTGCAGGGTGGCTCCTTCCTGCACCACGCCCACGCGGATCATCTCCGTGCCCGGCATGGGCACCACGAAGCCCACCGTGCTGCGCAGCAGCCCGGGGATGCCTGCGCGCACAGCCGCTGAGGCGCCGGCCGCCTGGGTGGCCGCAGCCTCCTTTCGCGCCAGCGCGCCGCCACGGGGCAGCATCATGGGCGGGCGCGCGCTATCCGGGGCCACCTCGGCCACCCGCGGGCGCGGCGCCGTGTCCGGAGGGGCAATGCGCACGGGCAGCGGGCGGGGGCGAGGCGCCTCCTTTACGAGCACGCGAGGCGCCCAGAGGATACGCGCCGTATCCGCGGCCCAGCTCGGGAGCGGCAGCCGTGCGGCCGGCGCCTGTCGGTAGCGCGGGGCGTCCA
>JACQVE010000030.1 GCA_016209965.1 Gemmatimonadota bacterium
CGCCCGCCGCCGCCGCCGATCCACTCCGGGCGGCCCAGCGTGCCGGCCGGCCCAGCGTGCTTGACTCCTCCGTGACCCGCTCGCATCCATGAATGAGCGATACGTGAGCGCCGAAAGGGCGTTTGGATTTCCTTCTATGGTGCCCCGGGGAGGCTCGTTCGGAATGAAGGTGGAGGAGACGCAGGGCGGCGGCGCCGCCGACGGCGCGCGCCGGAGCACATTGATCCTGCTCCGGCTGGGCGCGGAGCTCACCATCAAGTCGCGCCGCACTCGCTCCCACTTTCAGCAGCGGCTGCTGCGCAACGTACGGGACGCACTGGCGACGACGCGCGAGCCCTACCGGATCCAGGGGGGCTGGGGGCGTGTGTTCCTCGAAGCGTCGTCGCCGCAGGCGCCCGCGCTCCTGGCCCGCGTCTTCGGGATCAGCTCCCTTTCCCCCGTGGAGGCCGTAGTGCCCGCCGAGCAGGACGCCATTGTGGCGGAGGGCGAGGTTCGCTTCCGGGAACGCGTGCGCGGCCGCAGCTTCGCGGTGCGCGCCCGCCGCGCCGGCCGCCACTCCTTCTCCTCGCAGGACATCCAGGTACAGCTCGGCGCCGCGCTCCTGCCCCACGCCGCGCGGGTGGACCTCGATCAGCCGGAAGTGACGGTTTACGTCGAGGTCCGCGACGACAAGGCCTACCTGTTCGGCGAGCGCATCGCCGGCGCGGGCGGGCTGCCGCTGGGCGTCGAGGGGAACGCCGTCGCCCTCCTTTCCGGCGGCTACGACTCCGCAGTGGCCGCGTGGCTCATGCTCAAGCGCGGCATTGCCCTGGACTACGTGTTCTGCAACCTGGGCGGCGACGCCTACGAGCGCGCTGTCGTGCAGGTGGCCAAGGTGCTGGCCGACGAGTGGAGCTACGGCAGCCGGCCGCGCCTGCACGTGGTGGACTTTGGCGAGGTGTTGCAGGAGCTGCGCGCACGCGTGAAGCCGAGTTACTGGCAGGTCGTGCTCAAGCGGCTCATGTACCGGGCCGCCAGCCGCATCGGCGAGGAGCGAGGAGCGGGCGCGATCGTGACGGGCGAGGCGGTGGGGCAGGTATCGTCGCAGACGCTGACCAACCTGGGCGCCATCGAGCCGGCCGCCACGCTCCCCCTGTTCCGACCGCTGCTGGGCTTCGACAAGGAGGAGATCATCGCGCGGGCGCGGCAGGTCGGGACTGCCGCGCTCTCCGAGCAGGTCAAGGAGTACTGCGCCATTGCGCCGGGCAAGCCGGTGACGGCGGCCAGCGCGGAAGCGGTGGGCCGCGAGGAAGCGAAGATGGACGCGGCGGTACTGGACGCTGCGCTCGCCTCCCGCAAGGTGCTGGACCTGCGCGCCCTCACGCCCACTGACCTGGTGGCGCCCTACCTCTTCGCCACCGAGATCCCACGCGGCGCCGTGGTGCTTGACTGCCGGCCGGAGCCGCAATACCGGGCGTGGCACCTGCCGGGCGCCATACGGCAGGAGGAGTGGGAGCTGCTCAAGGGCTTCCGCAAGCTGGACAAGGGCCGCACCTACATCCTCTACTGCGCCCACGGCATCCAGACCGCGTACCTGGCCGAGCGCATGCAGCGTGCGGGGTACGAGGCGTACTCGTTCAAGGGCGGGGTGCGGGGGGTCATGCGGTACTCGCAGGGAGCGCGGGCGCTCCATGGAGAAGGGCAAGGGCCCTAGACTCCTTGCTTCTCCCTCGCTGGTCACCAGCGCAGCACAATTTTCCCGAAGTTCTCGTTCGCCTCCAGCCGCCGGTGCGCCTCGCGCACCTCGCCCATAGGGTAGACGCGGTCGAGCACGGGACGCACACGCCCAGCGGCGAGGAGCGGCAGCACGTGCCGCTCGAGGTCGCGGGCCACGCGGATCTTCTCCTCGAGCGGCCGGGCGCGCAGCGTCGTCCCCACCACCGTGAGCCGCTTGCGCAGCAGGATCCCCAGATCCAGCTCGGCGCGGGCACCGGCGACGAGCCCCACGACGGCCAGGCGGCCGAGCGGCTCCAGCGCCCTCATGTTGCCGGCCAGGTAGTGTCCGCCCACCAGGTCCAGGATCGCGTGCACGCCCGTACCCCCCGTGAGCCGGAGCAGCGCCTCGGCGAAGTCCTGTGCGCCGGCGTCAATGCCGGCCTCGAGCCCCAGTTCCGCGGCCCGCTCCAGCTTCCAGGCGGCGCGCGCCGTGCCGTAGACGGTGGCGCCGGCTGCACGCGCGAGCTGCACCGCCGCGGTCCCCACCCCACTTCCCACCGCGTGGACCAGCAAGCGCTCACCCGGGCGCAGCTCGAGGCGGGTGAAGAGCGCGTCCTGCGCGGTGATGAAGGCCTCGGGAATAGCGGCGGCCTCCTCGAAGGAGAGCTGCTCGGGCACAGGCACCGCCTCCCGCTCCTGCGTGAGCACGGCCTCGGCGTAGGCGCCGCCGGCAACGAGGCCCATCACCCGGTCGCCCGGCTGCCACCGGCGCGCGTCCGGCCCCGCCGCGTCCACCGTGCCGGCGTACTCGAGCCCGGGCACCTCCGCCGGCACGCCCGGCGGCGCCGGGTAGCGCCCCAGCCGCTGCAGCAGGTCCGCCCGGTTGAGGCCCGCTGCGTGCACGCGCACCCGAACCTGGCCGGGTCCGGGCTCCGGCAGCGCGAGCTCGCGCTCTTCCAGGACTTCCGGGCCGCCGGGGGCGGTGATGACGATGGCGCGCATTGGTGGGGGTCGGTCGAGGCGTGATCCTCGAGGTCAGCAGTCGGCAACAGGAACCGGTACGGGCACGGGGTACGGGTACGGGTACGAACGGGACGCTACACCGCTTTGCGGGCCATGAAGTGGTAGAGGAAGGTGAAGAACAGGCCGCCCGCGACAGCCCCGATGATGCCCCCCGGCCGCAGCGGCGCGGGGTTATGAAAGATATAAGCGGACGTGCCCAGCATACCGCCAACGAGCGCGCCGAAGACGCCGAAGATGAAGCTCAAGAGCGCCGTCGTCCCCGCGCCGCGGTAGGTGCGGTACGCGAGGCCTCCCGCCACCAATCCAATGGCGAGCCAGATCAGGAAACCGGTCAGGAAGCTCATAGGGCTCCCGCGCCTCCCCATAGCATGTCTTTGGCGGCTGCGATATAGCGGGGTTTCCCTGATCAGCGCAAGCCAGGCTACGCAGGGCTAGGGCTAGGGCCTAGGGCTGGTAGATCCTGCGGAGTCGCCTCGGCTGGCGGGCGCACGCGGCCGGACGGCCCGCTCTATCTGGACCTGCTCCGTGTAACCCCAGCCCGAGCCCCAGCCCCAACCCCTTCTACACAGCCACGTCGGGCGTGGCGGCCGCCGCCTTGCCAGCGGCGCGCCGCCGGGGGCGGGCCGGCGCCGGGATGCGCAGCGCCAGCAGGCCCGCCACCGCGACCAGTGCGCCGCCGATCCAGAAGGGCGTGCCGATGCCCAGGTGCTGGAATACGAAGCCAGCCCATACTGGCCCGAGCACGCGCCCCAGCCCGCCGACCACCTGGCTGCCGCCCAGGATGGAACCCTGGGAGGCGGCGTCGGTGGCGCGCGAGACCAGGCTGGCCAGCGAGGGGAACAGCGTCCCCGCGCCCAGCGCCCACATGGGCACGGCCACGCCCATCCACCACAGTCCCGGCAGCAGCGGCACGACCAGGAGGCTGGCGGCGAGGGCTGCGATCCCCACCAGAGCCGTGCGCTCCTCGCCCAGCCAGCTCACGAGCGGGCCGAGCAGCACGCCGCGCACCAGCACGGTGACGCCGCCAGCCAGCGTGAAGAGGATCCCCATGTCGGAACCATCGGCGCCGAACACGCGCTCGAGGTAGAGCGCCAGTACGGCGGTCATGGCGGTGAAGGAGGAAATGGAGAGGAAGTAGACGCTGAGGAAGAGGGAGAGCGGGAAGCGCATCATGGTGGCGAGCCAGCCGCGCAGCGTGGCCGCCTCGCCCAGCTCGAGGGCTTGCTCGGGGTGGCGGCTGCGGGATTCCGGCAGCAAGCGGATCGCCGCCAGCCCGTTCGCGGCGCACAGCCCGGCGGCCACGAACCCCGGAATACCCAGCCCCCAGCGGCTGAAGTAGCCGCCAATGGCCGGCCCGAGCATCACGCCCAGGCCGGCGGCCGCGCCGATCCAGCCCATGCCCCGCGCCCGCTCCTCCGCCGTGGTCGTATCCGCAACATAGGCCTGGGCCAGCGCGATCGTGCCGCCCGCGGCGCCGGCCGCCAGGCGGGAAAGGAAGAGCAGCCATAGCGAATTGGCCAGGCCAAAGATCAGGTACGACAGTGCGGAGGCGAAGAGGCTGGCCACGAGCAGGGGGCGGCGGCCGCGCCGGTCCGAGACGCGGCCCCAGACCGGCGTTGCCGCGAGCTGCATGGCGGAGAAGGACGCGACCAGCAGGGTCACTTCCACGGGCGAGGCGCCCAGCGACTCGGCGTAGAAGGGCAGGAGCGGCAGGACAATGCCGAATCCCACCATGTCGACAAGCACTGCAGCGGAGAGCACGCCGAGCGGCGAGTTCTTCACGCCGCACCCGCGCAGGTGTCACGTTTTGTTTCAGACTTGTCCCGCGTCAGGCGAGGCATTATCGTGTGCGCACGTCGCGCACGGTCCCCTCCCCAGCCGTCCGCCGAAGCCGGCCCACTGCAGAGCTCAACCCGGGCCACCTGTGATTCCGCCATGACGCCGTCGAACCGCTCGAGTTCGGCCAGTTTCAAGGAACGATACGCGGTCCTGCTAGACATCGGCCGCATTCTAACCGGTACGCTTCGGCCGGACGACCTCTACCGCACCATCTACGAGCAGGCGAGCCGCGTCCTCGAGACCACCGGCTTTTACATCTCGCTCTACGACGACGCCACCGATGCCGCTACGGTGGTCTTTTACGCTGACCGGGGCAAGGAGGAGCGGGTAGAGCTGAGCTATCGCGGCTCGGACAGCATTCCCATCCGCGAGGGGCGGCCGACGCTGAACCGGGTAGGCCACGCGGACGAGGCCATCCTGCTGCTCGGCCACGAGCGGGACGAGGTCACGCGCTTGGCCATCTCGGCACCCATGCTCCAGAAGGGGAGGGTGCTGGGCGTCATCAGTGCGCAGAGCTATCGGCCGGACGCCTACACCAGTGATGACCTGGAGCTGCTGGCCGCGGTGGCGGACCTGGCCGCGGTCGCGCTGGACAACGCGCGCTACGTCGAGGAAACGGAGCGGCGGCGGCGCGAGGCGGAGCGGCTGGAGGAGATC
>JACQVE010000031.1 GCA_016209965.1 Gemmatimonadota bacterium
GGGCGTCCGCGCGGACACCGCGCTGGTCACGATCACGCGCTGGCCGGAAGAGCTGCGCATCCTGCTCTCGTGGACCGCGGCGCTGGACCTGGACGCGCACGAGCGGGGACCGGTGCAGGGTGGCGGGCAGTTCCACGTCTTCTGGGGTGACAAGGGCAGCCCCAACGCGGCGCCGTATGCGTTCCTGGACGGCGACATCGAGACCCGGGGAACGGAGACCATCACGCTGACGCGGCAGATCGCGGGCACCTACCGCTTCACCGTCCACAACTACACGGACCGTCGCGCCACGCCGAGCAGCCCCAGCAGCCGTCTGGGTGCTTCCGGGGCCGTGGTGGAAGTCTCCCGGCGCGGGGTGCCCGTGGCCCGCTACACGGTGCCGAACCAGGCGGGCACCCACTGGACAGTGTTCGATCTGAGCGGCACGACGATCACGCCCGTGAACACCGTGACATACGAGACGAACCCCTTCAACGCGAGCGTCCTGCCCGGCGCCCTCCGTGGTGCCGCGCCCGTTCCGCAGGAAAAGTCCGCCGCACCGAAGCGGAACGTGTCCCGGCAGGCCGTGGACTCTACGGAGGACGACCGCCCATGAAGCGCAACTCGCCGACCGCGTTGTTCCTGGCCGCGCTTTGCGCCGGCGCCGCCGGCTGCGAACAGGAGGAACAGAAGCTGCCCTTCACGGTGGCGGAGGAGGCGCAGAGCGAGGCGGTGGTGCGCACCATCAGCCAGCAGGGGGGCACGGTAAGCACTCCTGCGGGCGTCTCGCTGCAGATCCCGCCCAACGCCGTACAAACCTCCACCCAGGTTACCGTCCAGCCGCAGAGCGGGTCAGATGTAGGAGCGAAGGTGGACGGCCGGGTCCTGGCCGGCACGATCTTCAAGCTGATGCCGGAGGGCCAGGCACTGGGCGCGGCGGCGAGACTGGACATGAGAGCCGATCCCGGCAAGTTCTCGGACGCCGAGGCGCTCGCCCTCGCCGGGGTCCAGGTCGTAGGCGGCGTGGCCAGCAGCCTGAACGACGCCAGCATCGACCTCCACGCCGGGATCCTGCGCACCTCGATCGATCGGCTGGGCACTGTCGCCGTGCGCGTGGCCGAGGACGTGATCCGGCCCACGGCCAGCGCCCCACCGCCGAAGGGCGGCCCGATCTTCAGCCTGGCGCCGCCAGGGGCCGCAGGCGCGAGTGCGCTGATCACCTACCGGGCGCGCTGCGGCGGCCCGGCCAGCTCCTGCACGCAGGGCCCCGACGCCATGCTCTCGGTGCTCATCACGCCCAACCTGCAGAGCCATTTCGAGAACCAGATGGCCTTCCTGCCGGACAGCGCGCGGGGCGAGCTGATCTTCAACTCGAACAACTACACCATGCAGGGCGCGATCGAGGCCTGGGGGTACCTGCGGGCCCGTGCCGGGAACGCGGTTGGCTCGAAGTTCGAGACCAGCCGCATCGTTACCGGCACCGAAACGGGGCCGCCGCTGCCCGTACCCGTGGATATCGACGAGAAGAAGGCCAGCATACGATTCCTGGGCAAGACGCTGCGCTATACGGCGGACGGGACCTCGCTGACGCTGCGCATGCCGCCGAATACCGTGACCTTCCGCCGCACCGTGACCCTGGCAGACGGCACGACCCAGACGGTCGAGGACACCGGCGTCTTCGAAGCGGTCATCCGGTTGAGGCGCGTGCAGTAGCGGTCAGGGCCGCGCCCGCCTGAGCGGCCGGCCGCAACGCGCGCAGAAGCGGCTCCCTGGCGGGTTGGCCATCCGGCAATGGCGGCAGATGGCGCTGCTACGCTGCTTGCCGCGATCCCGACCTTCTGGCGCTTCCTCCGGCTCTGATTCGTCCACAGGTGTTGCGCCCCCGCCCGGTCGAAGGATGGGATAGAGCACGGCGCCGGCCGCCCCGACCACGAGCAGTATCACGACCAGTAGCTCCATGGGCCTCAGCGCGTTTCCCGCGCGAGCGCCAGTGCTGCGCCGATGCCGGCCGCGTCCCACACCAGGTCCCTCAGACTGAAAAGCTCGCCGGCGCGCCGGTCCCGCCACTCCTTCCAGAGCCCGGCCGCGGCGGCGGCTCCCCCGGCCGCCACCAGACCAGCGTCCCCTTCCGCTCCCGCGGTTCGGACCGCGGCGAAGACGAAGCTCGTGACCGCGGCCGACATGAAGAAATGCTGGAGCTTGTCCTCGGCGAACCAGCGCTCGGGCGGCGCCGGCTTTTCCCGGTTCGCACGCCGCGAGTCGGGGAAGCGGCTGGGCGCGGCTGCTGGCGGCCCGACGGGCGGCTCGAGTGGGGTGGCCGGGGCCGTACTGCCCAGAGACAGCCGCAGGCCGAGGACGATCGGAACGAGTTGCTGCAGCATGGTTTCCCCCCAGGGGGCCAGTCGAGCGGCTGGGCGCCCTCGGCGCGTGGCTGTATTTACGATGGCCGGCCTGCCGTCCGCACCCTGCATGCGAAGGCTCAGGGTGCGGCGCGCTGGAGGGCGGGCGCAGCCGCCGCCCGCCGGGCGCGCGCGTGTTCCAGCGCGCGCTGCACGGCATCCTCGGGTGTTTCCGCCTGCTCGAGTCCCAGCCCCGCGGCCAGTCCGGCGCGCAGCAGCACTACCGGTACGTCGATCTTCCGGGCCAGTGCTACCTCGGAGAGCGTGCCCCACTCGCCCGCGACGGCGATCACTGCTTCCGCCGCGCGCACGACCAGGATATTCCGCCCCTCCCCCATACCGGTGGCCAGCGGCAGGCTAATGTAGGGGTTGGCCTCACCGGCCCGCGTGCCCGGCAGCAGGCCCACGGTCAGGCCGCCGGCGGCCGTGGCCCCGCGCGCCGCCGCCTCCATGATGCCGCCCCGGCCGCCGCAGATCAGCACTGCGCCTGCCGCGGCAATGCCCCGGCCGACCGCTTCGGCCAGGGCGCATTCCTCGGCGGTAGCAATGCCGCCGCCGCACACGGCAATGCGGAGCGGCTGTTCAACCGGCATGCGCGGCCCAGGCCCGCGCCGCGGCAACGGCGCGCCGCCAGCCGGCGAGGAGCGCGTCCCGGTCGGCCGCCGCCATGGTGGGCTGGAAGCGGGCGGGCTCGGCCCGCGCGGCCAGGAACGCCGGCGCGTCGGGCCACACGCCCACGCCCAGGCCGGCCAGGCCGGCGGCGCCCAGCGCGGTGGTCTCGACCGTAGCCGGCCGGTGCACGGGCAGCCCCAGGATGTCTGCCTGGAACTGCATCAGCCAGTCGTTCTGCGCCGCGCCTCCGTCCACCGCCAGTTCGCGTGCGGCGACTCCCGAGTCGGCGGCCATGGCGTCGAGCACGTCCCAGGTGGCGTAGGCCATGGCTTCCAGCGCGGCCCGCGCCAGGTGCGCGCGACCGGTGCCGCGGGTCAGGCCGACTATGGTGCCCCGGGCCTCCGGCTCCCAGTGCGGCGCGCCCAGCCCTACGAAGGCGGGAACCAGGTAGACGCCGTCATTGGAGGCCAGCCCGCGCGCCAGCGCCTCCGTCTCTGGTGCGTGCTGGATCACGCCCAAGGCGTCGCGCAGCCATTGCACGGCCGCGCCGGCAATGAAGATCGAGCCCTCCAGGGCGTAGACCGGCTCGCCGCGCGGCCCGCAGGCCACGGTCGTCAGCAGTCCGCGCCCGGAATCGACCCGCTCCTGCCCCGTGTTGAGCAGGAGGAACGCGCCTGTACCGTACGTGTTCTTGGCCAGCCCCGGCGCCCAGCAGCCCTGGCCGAAGAGCGCCGCCTGCTGGTCCCCGGCCACGCCGGCCACCGGGAGCGGCCGGCCGAACAGCTCGGGGTCCGTTTCGCCAAACGTGCCGCTCGAGGCCCGTACCTCCGGCAGCACAATCCGCGGCACGCCGAACAGGTCGAGCAGCTCCTCGTCCCAGTCCAGCCGGTCAATGTTGTAGAGCAGCGTGCGGGAGGCATTGGTGGGGTCGGTCGCGTGCACGCGCCCACCCGTGAGCTTCCAGATCAGCCAACTGTCGATGGTGCCGGCGGCCAGCTCGCCCGCCTCGGCGCGGGGCCGCGCGCCCGGCACCTGCTCGAGCAACCACTCCAGCTTGGTGGCCGAGAAGTAGGGGTCCAGCACCAGTCCGGTACGCTCCCGGGCCCACGTCTCGCGCCCCGCCTCCCTGAGCGCCCGGCAGCGGCCGGCCGTGCGCCGGTCCTGCCAGACAATGGCGCGGTGCACGGGCAGCCCCGTCGCCCGCTCCCAGAGCACCGTCGTCTCCCGCTGATTGGTGATGCCGATGCCCGCGATCTCGCCCGCAGCGCCGCCGGCCGCCGACCGCGCCGCGGCCAGCGCCTCGCGCGCCACGCGCAGCGTGACCTGCCAGATCTCCTCGGCGTCGTGCTCGACCCAGCCGGCGGCTGGATAGTACTGCGTGAACTCGGAGTAGGCGCGGCTCACCACCTCGCCGCGCCGCCCGATCACCAGACAGGTCGTGCCCGTCGTCCCCTGGTCAATGGCCAGGATCACTCGAGCGCCTCCCGGATCGCCGCGGCATACGGCGGCCGCAGCACGCCGCGGTCCGTAACAATAGCCGTGATCAGCTCGGCTGGCGTAAGGTCGAAGGCGGGGGCATAGACCTGCGCATCCGCGGGCGCCGTCAGCCGGCCAAAGCCGCGGCGCACCTCCTCGGGATCTCGCTCCTCGATCGGGATGCCCCGCCCTTCCGGCACCGCGCAGTCCACCGAGCTGGTCGGCGCCGCCACGTAGAAGGGGATGCCGTGGTGCCGCGCCAGCACCGCGAGCTGGTAGGTGCCGATCTTGTTGACGACGTCGCCGTTAGCCGCGATCCGGTCGGCTCCCACCAGCACCAGGTTCACCCTGCCCTGCTGCATTAGGAAGCCCGCCACAGTGTCCGCCACCAACGTCACGTCTACGCCCGCGCGCTGCAGCTCCCACACGGTCAGCCGGCTGCCCTGCAGCATGGGCCGCGTCTCGCCGGCGTAGACCCGCAGGGCGCGGCCCTGCGCCCGGGCCAGGTAAACTGGCGCCAGCGCCGTCCCCATGCCTCCCGTGGCCAGCGCCCCCGCGTTGCAATGCGTGAGCACGCCGACGACGCCCTCGGGCGGCAGCAGCGCCAGCCCGTGCTGGCCGATGCGGCGGCACATGGCACGGTCCTCCTGGAGGATCGCGCTGGCCTCGCCGTGCAGCCGGCAGGCGACCACGCCCGGTGAACTATCCTCGAGCGACGCCGCCAGGCGCCGCATCCGCTCGAGCGCCCAGAACAGGTTGACCGCCGTGGGGCGAGTGTCGGCCAGGAGCCCGCAGGTTTGCTCGAGCTTCAGCCGGAATTCCGGCAGTGCCAGGCCCGTGTGGCGCGCCAGTTCGAGCGCCAGCCCCATGGCCGCCGCAATGCCAATGGCGGGCGCACCCCGCACGCGCATGGCGCGGATGGCCTCGGCAACTTGCTCCGCCGTCTCCAGCCGCAGCCGTACCTCCGCCTCCGGCAGCCGCGTCTGGTCCAGCACGTCCAGCGCGCGGCCATCATCGGCCCAGCGCACCGCTTCTGGATAGGAAGTCATACCGGGCGCAAACCCAGGAAGTTGTACCGCCAGCCGACGGCTTCGAAGAGGGAGATCAAGCGCGCGACCGGCAGGCCCATGACGGCAAAGAAGTCGCCATCGATGCGCTCGACGAGCGCCGCGCCGTACCCCTGGATGCCGTAGGCGCCCGCCTTGTCCCGGGGCTCGCCCGTGGCCACGTAGTCCCGCGCGGTCTGCCGGGAGAAGGATCGGAATCGAACCATAACTCCCTCCACGGCGCTGCCCATGCGCCCGCCCGGCGCGGCCACGGCAATGCCGGTCTCGACGCGGTGCTCCCGGCCCTGCAGCCGGAGCAGCATCCGGAGGGCCTCCTGGTCGTCGCGAGGTTTGCCCAGCACCTCGCCGTTCACGACCACGATAGTATCGCTGCCCACGACCAGTGCCTCAGGACGCCGCGCAGCAATCAGGCCCGTCTTTTCCCGCGCCAGTCGCTCGACGTGCGGCGCCGGTTCTTCGCCCGGCTGCATTGATTCGTCCACCTGCGCGGGGACGACCTCGAAGCGGAGGCCCAGCATCGCCAGGAGCTGTGCGCGCCGGGGCGAGCCGGAGGCCAGCACGAGAGGCGGGTGCTCGCCGGGGGCACCCGCCTGCCGCCCGAGGCCCGTTTCCCGGGCAGGCCGGGGGCGCGGCGGCTCAGCGTTCCAGGATGAGCGTGACCGGCCCGTCATTCACCAGCTCGACCTCCATCATGGCGCCGAACTCGCCGCTTTCCACGCGCCCCGGCGCGCGCTCCCGCAGCAGCTCGAGGAAGCGCTGGTAGAGCGGGACCGCGATCTCCGGCGGGGCCGCGGCCACGAAGCTGGGGCGCCGGCCCTTTCGCGCATCGGCGTACAGCGTGAACTGGCTCACCACCAGCAGGTCACCGGCCACGTCCTCGAGTGCCAGGTTCATCTTGCCCCCGGCGTCCGGGAAGAGACGGAGCGCAATGACCTTCTCCGCCATCCAGCGCAGCGCCTCTTCCCCGTCGCCGGCGTGGAAGCCGGCGAGCAGCAGGTAGCCGCGGCCGATCTGGCCGGCCACGCGCCCCCCGATCACTACCCGGGCGCGGGACACGCGCTGCAAGACGAGGCGCACGCGACTTCGCCCGGCCGGCCCTCACTCGACGGTGACGGATTTGGCCAGGTTGCGCGGCTGGTCGACGTCGCTCCCGCGCATGACCGCCATGTGGTAGGCCAGGAGCTGGAGGGGCACGGCCGAGAGCACGGGCGTCAGCATGTCGATGGTCCTGGGGATCGGGATCAGGTGATCCAATTTCTCCGCCAGCTCGCCGTTACCATCCGTGACCACGGCAATCACCTGCCCGCCCCGCGCCTTCACCTCCTCGATGTTGGTGAGCACCTTGCTGTAGACGCCGTCCGCCGGTGCCAGCACCACCACAGGCATGTTCTCGTCGATCAGCGCGATGGGGCCATGCTTCATCTCGGCCGCGGGCAGCCCCTCGGCGTGGATGTAGCTGATCTCCTTCAGCTTGAGCGCGCCCTCGAGCGCAGCCGGGAAGTTCACGCCGCGGCCCAGGTAGAGGAAGTTCGAGGCGCCCTTGTAGATGCGGGCCAGCTCCCGGATCGCGTCATTCAGCTCGAGCACCTGCTCGACCTGCTCGGGCAGGCGCCTGAGTGCCGCAATGATCTCGCGCCCATCCCCTGGCGACAGGTTGCGCAGCCGCCCGAGCAGCACGGTGAAGAGCGCCAGTGCGACCACCTGGCTGGTGAAGGCCTTGGTTGAGGCGACGCCGATCTCGGGGCCCGCGTGCAGGTAGATGCCGCCATCGGCTTCCCGCGCAATCGTCGAGCCCACCACATTCACGATGCCCAGCACCAGCGCGCCACGCCGTTTCGCCTCGCGCAGCGCCGCCAGGCTGTCCGCCGTCTCGCCCGACTGGCTGATCACGATCACCAGCGTCTTCTCGTTCACGACCGGGTTGCGGTAGCGGAACTCGGAGGCGTACTCGACCTCGACCGGGATGCGCGCCACCTCCTCGAGCATGTACTCGCCGATCAGGGCGGCATGCCAGGAGGTGCCGCACGCCGTGATGACCATGTTCTCGA
>JACQVE010000032.1 GCA_016209965.1 Gemmatimonadota bacterium
GCCCGCCGCCGCGGGCTCCGCAGCCCGCCCGCCAAACCGGAGGGGACGCCGGACGTGCCGCTCGATGTAGTCCTCGACCGCGGCCGAAAGTTCGCCACTCGTCAGCACCCGCTGCGCCTCCCGCGGCATCGAGTTGGCGATGTCCTCCAGGACCTCCCGCCTGATCAGTGACAGCATCGTCGAGGCGCCGTGCACCACAAAGGCACGCACCGCGTCCAGCTTGACCAGCGACTTCTGGATCGCCTCCAGCAGGGCCGCCGGCGCGGCCACCAGCACATCCGCCCCCGTCCTCACTGGCGGCCAGTCCCGCTCCAGCGCGAGCACCCGTAGTCCGAGTGGGCGGGCAAAGCGGGCGAGGAAAATGGCAATGCGGGCCGCGGCCTCATCGAGCGGCACCAGCACCACCGCCTGGAGCGCACGCTCCCCACGCTCCCCACGCTCCCCGTCGACGGCACGGATCGCCGCACCACCGCCCGCCGCTGCGCCGGCCGGCTCGCCGGCCAGCCGGTCCAGCAGGGCCAGCCCGTACGCCGCGGTCACGCCGGCGCCCTCAGAGGCGTGCAGCACAGCGTTGCCACCTCGTCTGAGCACCGGCATGGCCGCGCGCTGCAGCGGCGTGGGGAAGGCGAACCCTGCCGCTTCGGCTTCCGCGACCAGCTCCGGCCTCAGCCCCAGATCTGCAAATGTTTCGGCCATCTCGATCCCCGGATAAACTGCTCCGCTCGCAATATACTTGCTTGCAAATTGACTGCCCAGGCCGCTAACTTGCCCGCCCGCGCGCCACCAAGCCGTCCGGCCTGGCCACTCCGCCACGGGCGCCCTGTTTCCGGCCGCGCGCCGCCCCCTCCCCCGCATCTTTACGGAGCATGCGCATGGAGATTGTCCAGCTCTGGCTCGGCAAGATCAGCAGCATCGTGTGGGGCCTGCCCATGATCCTGCTGCTCGTCGGCACAGGCATCTATCTCACCCTCCTGCTGCGCGGGCTGCAGTTCCGGGAGCTGCGCCACTCGCTCTGGCTGGCACTGGTCAAGCGCAAGGAGGAGGGCGCCCAGGGCGACATCTCCCACTTCCAGGCGCTCATGACGGCACTGGCCGCGACCGTCGGCGTGGGCAACATCGCCGGCGTGGCCGCGGCCATTGCCGCGGGCGGACCGGGCGCCCTGTTCTGGATGTGGGTCACCGGCCTGTTCGGCATGGCCACCAAGTACTCCGAGGCCGTGCTCGGCGTCCGCTACCGCGTAGTCGATCCCCGCGGCGACATGGCCGGCGGACCGATGTACTACCTCTCCCGGGGCCTGGGCGGCTGGTTCGGCAAAACCCTCGGCTTCCTCTTCGCCCTGTTCGCCGCCGTGGCCGCATTCGGCATTGGCGACATGGTGCAATCCAACTCCGTGGCCCACGCGCTCCGCGCGTCCTTCGGCGTGCCTCCTTTCTGGACCGGCCTGGTCATTGCCGTGCTCGCCGCCATGGTCATCCTGGGCGGCATCCGCAGCATTGGCCGCGCGACCAGCTTCTTTGTCCCCTTCATGATCGCGTTCTACATGATCGGCGGCCTCGTGGTCCTGGCCATCAACTGGCGGGGGCTGCCGAACATCGTGGCCTACGTCTTCGCCGAGGCGTTCACGCCCACCGCGCCGCTGGGCGGGTTCCTCGGCGCAAGTGTGCGCGACGCCGTCCGCTGGGGTTTCGCCCGCGGCATCTTCTCGAACGAGTCCGGCCTGGGAACGGGCGGCATTGCTGCCGCCGCCGCCCAGACCCATATCCCGGCCAGTCAGGCACTGGTCTCCATGACCCAGACCTTCATCGACACCATCGTCGTCTGCTCGATCACCGGCTTCGTCATAGTCGCGACAGGCGCCTGGACCATGACGGATGCGGCAGGCAGCGGCCTATCCGGCGCGCCGCTCACCGTGGCCGCGTTCAGCCACGGGCTGCCTGGCGAGTGGGGCGGCTACATCGTCTCCCTCGGCCTCGCCTTCTTCGCCTTCTCCACGATCCTCGGCTGGTCCTATTACGGCGAGCGGTCGGTCGAGTATCTGCTGGGCGTCCGCGCCATCCTGCCCTACCGCCTGCTCTTCGTCTTCGCCTCCTTTGTCGGCGCCTACGTGCTCCAACTCGGCACGGAGGAGCGGGCAGGGTTCCAGGCCGTCTGGGACTTCAGTGATGTGATGAACGGAGCCATGGCGGTACCCAACCTGGTGGGGCTGCTGCTGCTGTCGCGGATTGTCGTGGAAGAGACGCGCAAGCTCATGGCGCTCCGCGCTGGCACCATGGTAGCCGACGAAGCGCCGGGCGGCGCAGTGCCGGCGGACCGCGCCTGACCGGCCGGCCTGGGGGCAGGCAGATCCCGCGATTCCGCGCCGGACCGAGCCCGGCCGCCCTCAGTCGCTCGCGCTGCCGAGACTGGGAGATGCCACGGGTCTGGCGCGCCCGCCCGCCAGCGTGTCCCCCGGCTGCCGCGGCACGTCCTCCGGCTGGTACGGCAGCTCGTTCAGGAAATACTGGGCCTCGATGTCGAGGCGTGAGGTGCGGAGCTGGTTCGTCGACGCCTGCACCACGGTCTCGAGGCCGTGACGGTGAGCCCGCACAACGAGTGTGCCGTCGCGGCCCCGCAAGGTGATCGAGTGCGCGTCCGCCGCCACCTTCTCGATGGGCAGGCGCGCGGCTAGCACCTGCTCCGCCAGCCGCAGCACGTCCGCGACGCCAGCCGCGGTCCTGCGCTCATAGTCAGCCATTCGCCCCCTCGGAATCTTTGCGCCGGCCAGCAGGAATCAGCGCAGCGCGCGCTCCCTGTCGGCTAGCAC
>JACQVE010000033.1 GCA_016209965.1 Gemmatimonadota bacterium
CCGCCACATCCATGAGCAGTCGCGCGAGCTGGTTCACGCTCGTCTCCGCGCCGGCGCCGACATTGAAGCACCGGTCATCGGGGTGGGCGGCCGGCGCAAGCGCAGCTTTCGTGAGCAGCAGATTCGCATCGACGACGTCGCCCACGTAGACATAGTCACGGGTTTGATCCCCGTCGCCGTAAACGCGCAGGGCCTGATCCGTGCGCAGCCGGCTGCAGAAGATGGCCACCACGCCGGCCTCACCGTGCGGGTCCTGGCGCGGACCGTAGACGTTCGAGTAGCGCAGCGCCACCGTGTCCAGGCCGTGGACCACGTGATAGTAATGCACGTAGTACTCGCCGCATAGCTTGCTCACGCCATAGGGCGAAAGCGGCCGCTTCGGCGCCGTCTCCGGCGTGGGGCGCGCCTCTGCCTCGCCGTAGACCACGCCGCCCGACGAGACGAACAGGAATCGCCGGGCATGATGGCGCTTCGCACATTCCAGCACGTTGAGCAGCCCGTCCACGTTCACCCGCGCATCTTCGCGCGGATCTGCCACGGACTGCCGAACATCCACCTGGGCGGCGTGGTGATTGACGACCTCGAAACCGCCCGCCTCTCGAAAAAGGTCGTCCACTCCGGGATCGCCGATATCCAGGCGAATCAGCCGCGCGCCGCTGGGCACGTTCTCCGCCCGCCCGCGCGAAAGGTCATCCACCACCCATACCTCGTGACCGCGCGCCAGGTAGCCTTGCGCCACATGGCTGCCAATGAAACCCGCTCCACCCGTCACCAGCACCCGGCCTGCTCTCATGTGTTCGTGGAGGTCGTATCCGATGAGTCCAGCTCGAAGAGGTAGCGTGCCGCATCCAGCAGACTGGCGCCACGACCGTTTGCCGCCGCCTCCCGCAGCCGCACGGTGGGAACGTGTAACAGCTTGTTCAGGAGCTGCTGCGTCAGCGATTCGATCCTCTCGCGGTCCTCCGGGGCGAGGTGACGCAGCTTGCCCAGCGCTTTCTCCACCTCTGCGCGGCGGAGCTGCTCCGCCTGCCCGCGCAGAGTGCGGATCAGCGGAATTACATCCAGAGACAAGTACCAGTTCCAGTACTCGGTCGCGGCCTCGGCAACCAGCCGCTCGGCCGCAGGGATCTCCGCCCGGCGACGACCCAGGTTCTCCTCGACAATCTGGCGGAGGTCGTCCAGATCATAGAGGAACAGGTTGGGCACGCCGCCCACCGCAGGATCGACATCCCTGGGCACGGCAATATCCACAACCAGCAGGGGCCGGCGCGGCCCGCCCGGCAAGGCGCGCTCGACCAGTTCGCGGCCGAGCACCACGTGCGGCGCGGAAGTAGCCGCTGCGACAATGTCGGCCTGCGGGAGCCACTGGACGAGATCATCGAAGCTGATCGCGCGGCCCCCAACGCGTTGCGCCAGCTCCTGCGCCCGCGCCCCCGGCCGGCGCGCGGCGACTACGCTTTTCACACCCTCACTACTCAGGCACTGCAAGGCCAGCTCGGCCATCTCGCCGGCGCCCAGCACGATGGCCCGGCGGCCACGGAGCGAGCCGAAGATCTTCCTGGCCAGCTCGACGGCGGCAGAAGGGATGGAGGCCGCGCCCACCGCCAATGCCGTCTCGCTGCGCACCCGGCCGCCTACGCCCAGGGCGCTCTGGAACAGCCTGGACAGCACAGGGCCCACCACCCCGGGCTGAGCCGCGATGCTGGCCGCCTGTTCGTACGCCGAGCGGACCTGCCCCTGGATCTCCGCCTCGCCCACCACCATCGAGTCCAGACTGGTCACCACGCGGAACAGGTGCTCCACCCCCGCCAGACCTTCCCGGCGATACAGGTATGGCATCGCGCGCTCGAGCTCGAGCCCCGCCTGCCCGGCCAGCAGCGACGCGGCCGCCGCCTCCGCCGCAGCAGCGCCATCCGCAGCGTGGAAGTAGAGCTCCGTGCGGTTGCACGTCGATAGCAGCACCGCCTCGATCCCACCCCTCGCGCCGGCAAAGCGCAGCAAGGCCGGCGCGCTGTCCTCCGGCGGGAAGACGAAGCGCTCGCGCACGGCTAGCGGCGCCGTGTGATGGCTTATGCCTACAACCCCGATGGGCATGGGTCCGGCCGCATCTCCGAAACGCTGCCGCTCCTACCGAGCGGTCCCCAGATTTCCCCTGGCCCTAGAATCCTTGGCCCGAAAAAGTTGTAGGTCGGGTCTGAGGCAGAGCCTCGTTAGCCCTCACTACAGGAAAACGCGTCCCTCCGCCAGCGCGAGTCGCAGAATCAAGTACGCCAGCACGACCAGCACGAATCCCAGCACGCTGGCCACTGCGCCGCGGCGGCGCCGATCGGCGCCGCCCGCCCGGGCAGCCAGCGCCACCACGAAAACGATCCAGGTGAACACGCCCCAGATCACCTGGGACTGCACGCCGGCGACCGAGCCGCGGAAGCGTACGGTCCAGGCCCAGCCCAGCACCAGGGCCAGGCTCAGCGCGGGGAACCCGATGCCCAGGGCCTGCCGCCCCGTGCGGTCCAGGGTGTCCAGGGAAGGGAAGAAGCGGAACGTCCTGCCAAAGTTCTTCCCCTTGAGCGCGCGGAACTGCAGCAGATACATGAGCCCGGCCGCGAAGGAGAGGGCCAGCGCCGCGTACCCCAGGAACGCCAGCACCACATGCAGGGCGAACCATGCGCCGCGGAAGGCGGGCGGCTCGCCCGCCGGCTCGAGCCCGAGCGCCATGCCCGGCACGAGCAGGAAGGCGATGAGCGGCAGCAGCACCAGCCCCAGCGGCCGTCCCTCCTTGCGCAACGCGGCGGCGGCAAGCAGAAAGGCGCCGATCAGGAAGCCCAGCGTCGAGAGCGAGGGGCCGAGCCCGACGAGCGGCAGTTCGCCGAACGCGGCCCCGTATGCCGCCAGCCCGGCCGCGTGTGCCAGCACCGCACCCCACGCGCCCAGAACGCCGGCCAGCGGCGCGGCACTGCGGCCGCCGGCGAGCGAAGCGACCAGGATCCCGCCAGAGCAAACGTACAGGACCAGCGCCAGGCCATGGAGGGCGATGACCATAAGGCGGCTACATAGTGACGGGCGCCTCGCGGCGCCCGTGCCCCGTCAGCGGAGCCGTCGCTCCTGGCTCGATGAGGAGGAGCCGACGTGTCACGGCATCTTGCGGATCACGCGGACCGGTAGCCCCACGGCAAGGGCCGCGCTCGTCACTCTCAGGATCCGGACGGTGCCCGTCCGCTCGCCCACCCGAATGACCCGCAGTCGGGCCACGGGCTCCGGCGGCATGAGATGCGAGCCGTCCGCCTCCACCGGCCGCTCCGGGATGTAGGCAATCAGCTCGTCGCCAATAGCCAGGCCGTGCGCGCGACCCAGGGAAATGAAGGCGGCGTCCGAGGGGCCGTACAATGGCTGCTCGACAACGAAGCCCACGACCTCACCCTGCGCACCATCCTCCACCGGCTGCGGCGCCGCGTTAGGCAACTCGGGGAACGGCTCCGGGCTCAGCGCCAGGCTCCCCGCCTTGACCTCGCCGAATTGCTTGCTCACGACGGCTCCCATGGCCTGGGCCTGGCGTGACGCGACGGTCAGAATGGCCTGGGGATGGATGATGCGGCCCCACCCCGGGATCTCGCGCCCCACACGCACCAGCACCAGTCGATCACCCACTTGCGGCGCTGGCGCCGCGCCGTAGCTCAGGGCCAGGCGGTCGAAGGGGTGGGCCGACTCCGAGAGCTTGCTTTTCCCGGCCCGCGGGTCGAGCACGCCGATCACCTGCCCGACCACCTCGAGCGCCGCAGAATCGGCCAGCCAGGCCGTCGCCTGAAACTCGTCCGCCTGTACTGGCGGTGCCACCTCGGGCGCCGCGATGAGCAGCGTGGGGCCGGCGCCCTGGTCGGCACCCGTACGGTAGAAACGGGTGCGCGCCTGTGCCGCCGCCTCCCCTGCCAGCTCCTCCCGCTGAATGGCGCGGCCGAAGCCCACCTGCGCGATGGGCAACTCCCCCTCCAGCGCCACCTCCACGCCCGTCTCCGGCCCGAGCCCGGGGATCACCAGGCGCTCGTCCGGATAGATCAGGTGCGGACTGCGCAGCATCCAGCGATTGGCTTCGTAGATGACCGGCCAGCGGTAGGGGTCGTTGTAGTACTGCCGGGCCAGCTCCCAGAGCGTCTCGCCCGGGCGGACCACGTGCCCCCGCCCCGCCGGCCGCTCCCCGGCCGCCGCTGCCGGTTCCTGTGCTGCTGCCGGCGCCGTGGCGAAGAGCGCCGCAAGCAGAGCCGCTGCCACGCCTCCGCCAATACGCCAAGTGCTACCGTCATGTTGCGGCGTCGCCAGGCTGGACTGATTTCGGATCGCTCGGTTCACGGAAAATTCCTCCCGGCAGGCCGGACACATCTGGCCACGCGGGCTCGGCCAGGCGCGCACCCGGCAGGAGGCGCCCAACCCCTCGAGCCCGGGCCGCTGAGACAAGGCGGGAACCCTCTCAACTTAGGGCGCAGGTTGGCCTGTGTCAATCGAATAGACGTGCGGACGTGCGGGCGTGCGGGTAGTGGGTCACCCACTACCGACGTGCGAACTCGCGCGCCCAGTAGCTCACGATCAGGTCCGCACCGGCCCGCTTGATCGATACCAGCGCCTCACGCATCGCGCGTTCTGCATCGAGCCACCCCCGCTCGCCGGCGGCCAGGATGGCCGCGTACTCGCCCGAGACGTGGTACGCGCAGACCGGGTATCCCGTCGCCTGCTTGACGCGCCATACGACATCCAGGTAGCCATGGGCCGGCTTCACCATGACAATGTCCGCGCCTTCCTCGATGTCCTGGCGCACCTCGCGCAACGCCTCTTCTACATTGGCCGGGTCCATCTGGTACCCCTGTCGATCGCCGAACTGCGGCGCGCTTTCGGCCGCCTCGCGGAACGGGCCGTAGAAGGCCGAAGCGAACTTGGCTGCATAGGACAAAATGGCGACCCGGCCCAGCCCCTCGGCATCCAGTGTCCGGCGGATGGCTGCCACGCGGCCGTCCATCATGTCGCTGGGCGCGACCAGGTCGGCACCTGCGCGAGCGTGGCTCAGAGCCTGCGCCGCGAGCAGCTCGAGGGTTTCGTCGTTCGCGACTTCGCCATCGCGTACAATGCCGCAGTGCCCATGAGACGTATATTCGCAGAGGCACACGTCCGTGATGACCACCAGCTCCGGGACCTCCCGCTTCACTGCCGCCACCGCGCGCTGAACAATGCCCTCTTCCGCGTACGCCTCGCTACCCCGCTCGTCCTTTCCGCTCGGAATGCCGAACAGCAGGATGGCCGGCACTCCCAGCTCCGCGGCCTCGACCGCATCCCTTACCAGTTCGTCCACCGAGGTCTGGTGCACGCCGGGCATGGACTGCACCGGTCGGCGGACGCCGCCGCCCGGCACCACGAAGAGCGGGAGGATGAGGTCCTCGACTCCGACCCGCGTCTCCCGGATCATGTTTCGCAAGTTCGGCGTGCGGCGCAGCCGGCGGGGACGGTATTCCGGGAAGCTGGACATAGAATGCCTCATTCCTGCGAGCGGTGAACTCCTCGTATGGGCGGGGCTGCCAGCGGCTGCATCAACCGGCAGCGCATCAACTGTGGTTCGCCACAGCCAGCACCTTGCACATCACGAGCGCGTCCTCCACCGGATCGACGTAATAGTTGGGGCGGCGCCCGACGGCGTGGAACCCGTGCCGCTCGTAGAGCTGTTGCGCGCGTGCGTTGGACGCCCGGACCTCGAGATACAGCTCGTGCACGCCGCGCCCCCGCGCACTCGCCAGGGCCGCGACCAGCAGCCTGGTGCCGATCCCCTGTCCTCGCCACGCCGGCGCCACGGCAATATTCCCCAGCTCGCCCTGGTCCGTCACTGCCCACAGCACCGCGTGGCCCACCAGCTCGCCATCGACTTCGGCCACCAGCAGCTCGGCATCCGTCCGGCGCAAGAGTCCGCGGAACGTCGCCTCGGTCCAGGGCATGGAAAAGGACGCTTGCTCCACTTCCATGACCCGTGGCAGGTCGGGGTCCTGCATCGTCCTGATCATGACTTCCGTCACCCCTCGACGCCTCGTTCCGCGCTCCACCCCCGCACGTACAGCGGCTGCCACTCCGCCGGGGCGGCCACGCGCCCCTGCTCCGGGGCCACGTCCGCCAGCCAGAGGAGCGCTGTCGCGCTGGGCACGCTGAGGTGCGCCGGCGCGACGCTGCCACCCGCCGCCTGGATCCGGCGCTGGTGCGAGAGCGCAGCGCTCCCGGCAAAGATGGCCGGCTCGGCCACCCGCGCGCCCAGCTCCTCCAGCAGCTCGGGCATGCGCCACCCCCCGGGCGGGAGCACCGTCTCGATGCTCGCGAAACCCGGAAACCGGTAGCATCCCGCGTAAACCTCTCCGCGACGGGCGTCGAACAGCCCGCACACGGGTCTGCCCTCGGCTCCCACCACCGCCGCCAGCGCAGCCAGCCCGGAGAACGCGAACAGCGGCACGCCCAGCACCCGGACCAGCGCCTTCGCCGTTGCAGCCGCAATGCGAACTCCCGTGAAGGATCCCGGTCCCCCACCTACCACCACGCCAGCGATATCCTTCGGCCGCATGCTGGCCGATCGCAGCACGAAATCCACGGCCGGCAGCAGCGACTCCGAGTGGCGCACGACCACCCCCATGACCGCGGCGGCAAGCAGCTTGTCGCCCCGGCCCACCGCGACGCTCCCGAGCGGCGTCGACGTCTCAATGGCCAGGTACGGCCCCACCCCCATAGTTCTCGTCCCCGTTCCCGTTCCCGACCCCGTACCCGTACCCGTACGCGGAACGCCCCCTTGTCAAGCGACGGGCAGCTCCGGCAGCTCGGGCGCCTTCCTCCGCCGCATGGCCCACACCATGCGAACGTCCGCGCCCGGCTCGGGGATCTCGAGCTGGATGTCCCAGCGGTCGGGCGGCAGCAGCGCCTCGGCCCGCTCCGGCCACTCGATCAACACGATCTGCCCGTCCTCACCGAGCTCCTGCCACCCCAGTTCCCAGACCTCCTGCGGCTCCTCGAGCCGATACAGGTCGTAGTGGTACACATCGACGCTGCGGCTGCCCTGGTATCGGAAGACGAGGTTGAAGCTAGGCGAGGGCATGGGGCCGCTCACACCCGCGCCGCGCGCCACGGCCCGGGCCAGCACCGATTTGCCCGCGCCCAGCTCGCCACGCAGCGCCAGCACCGCCGGCACCTGCACGCTGGCCCCGATACGCTCGCCCCAGGCGACCAGCTGCGCTTCGCTCAGGACGGCTATGGCGCCGCCCCCCGGCTGGCGCGCCCCAGTCTCGCCTGCACTTCCAGCAGCTCGTCCCGCAGCAGCGCCGCCCGCTCGAAATGCAGCGCCACGGCCGCTTCCCGCATCTCCAGCTCCAGGATCTTGGCCCATTCCTCCAGGTTGACCTCGTCGGCGTAACTGGCCCGCCGCTCCGATACCTTCATCCCGCGGTGCCCGGCCGGCGCACGCGCATCCGCCACCCGTGTCGCCAGCAGCCGCTCCTCTACGCTCTTCACAATGCTCCGCGGCGTGATCCCCTGCTCCTCGTTGTAGCGGCGCTGCACTTCCCGGCGCCGGTCCGTTTCCTCGATGCACTGCCGCATCGACCCCGTCACAGCGTCCGCGTACATGATCGCCGTGCCCGACACATTGCGCGCGGCACGCCCGATCGTCTGGATCAGCGACCGCCCATCGCGCAAGAATCCCTCCTTGTCCGCGTCCAGGATGGCAACCAGCGAAACCTCGGGCAGGTCCAGCCCCTCGCGCAGCAGGTTGATGCCGACCAGCACATCGAAACGGCCCAGCCGCAGCTCGCGCAGGATCTCCATGCGCTCGATAGCGTCGATGTCGGAGTGCATGTAGCGCACGCGGATGCCCACCTGCTGCAGGTACTCCGTCAGGTCCTCGGCCATGCGCTTGGTCAGCGTCGTCACGAGCACCCGTTCCCCGCGTGCTTCCCGCTCCCGGATCTCCGCGATCAGATCGTCCACTTGCCCCCGGACCGGCCGCACCTCGACCTGCGGATCCAGCAGACCGGTGGGGCGGATGAGCTGCTCGACGACCACGCCGCCTGACCGCTCGAGCTCGTAATCCCCGGGCGTGGCGGAGACCAAGATCGCGTGTTGCGCCATGCCCTCCCACTCCTCGAATGTCAGCGGCCGGTTGTCCAGCGCGCTGGGCAGGCGGAAGCCGTGCTCCACCAGCGTCAGCTTACGCGAGCGGTCGCCGTTGTACATGCCCCTGAGCTGCGGCACCGTCTGGTGCGACTCGTCCACAATGACCAGCAAATCCTCGGGGAAGTAGTCGAAGAGGCAAGCGGGGCGCTCTCCAGTGCGCCGCCCCGTCAGGTGCCTCGAGTAGTTCTCGATGCCGTGGCACGTCCCCAGCTCGAGCAGCATCTCGAGATCGAAGTTTGTCCGCTGTTCCAGCCGCTGGGCCTCGAGCAGCTTCCCCTGCGCGCGCAGCTCGAGCAGCCGCGCCTCCAGCTCCGCGCGGATCAATCCGGCCGCCCGCTCGACCGTCGGCCGCTGGGTCACGAAGTGCGTCGCCGGATAGATCGCCGCGCGTGGCAGCCGCACAATGGTCTCCCCCGTGACCGGGTCGAAGCGGCTGATGCGCTCGATCTCGTCCCCCCAGAGCTCGATCCGGATCGCCTGCTCCTCGTAGGCCGGGTAGACCTCGATCACGTCGCCGCGCGCGCGGAACGCGCCGCGGACGAACTCGTAGTCGTTGCGCGAGTACTGGATCCGCACCAGCCCTTGCAGCAGCTCCCGCCGCCCGATGCGCTGCCCCACCTCCAGCATCAGCATGAGCTCCCGGTACTCCCGGGGATCGCCCAAACCGTAGATGCACGAGACCGAGGCCACGATGATCACGTCCTCCCGCTCCATCAGCGACGACGTCGCCCGCAGCCGCAGCCGGTCGATGTCCTCGTTGATCGAGGCGTCCTTCTCGATGTACGTGTCCGTCGCCGGCACGTATGCCTCCGGCTGGTAATAGTCGTAATACGAAATGAAGTACTCGACCGCGTTCGTGGGGAAAAACTGCTTCAGCTCGCCGTAAAGCTGTGCCGCCAGCGTCTTGTTGTGGCTCATGACCAGCGCCGGCCGGCCGTGCGCCGCGATGACCGAGGCCATGGTCACCGTCTTCCCGGAACCGGTCACGCCCAGCAGCGTCTGCCAGCACTGCCCGCGCCGCAGCCCCTCCACCAGCTCGGCTATGGCCTGCGGCTGGTCACCCCGCAGCGGGAAGGGGAGCTGAAGATCGAACCTCGACATGTGCTCTACTACCCCCGACGTTCCTGCGAGCTAGCTCTCACGAGCGACACCTCGTGATCAAGCTTGGATCAAGTCGAGGGGTAATGCGAACGGTGCGGCCCTGCTTAGCCTCCGCGGTCCGGGCGGCCGCCGGGCTAGACCTCGAGATCCGCCTCGGCGAAGTGCTCCCGCCGCTGTACTCCCAGCACTCCGGTGACCCGCCGTATGGCCTTCATCACCTTCTTCAAGTGCGTCAGGTCATGCACCTCGACCACGAACGACCCCGTCATCCCGCCCTCCACCGCATTGATCTCGGCCGACTGGATGTTCGTGCCCGTGGCCGTGATCGCGGAGGCAATGTCCGAGAGCAGCCCCCGCCGGTCGTTGCCCTCGACTACCAGCCGCACGAAGAAGCGGTCCCCCGCCTCGGCCTGCCACTCGATCTCGATGCGCCGCTCCGGATGATCTGCCAGGTTCAGCACGTTGGGGCAGTCCACCCGGTGGATCGAGATGCCCCGGCCTCGCGTGATGTAGCCGATCACCTCGTCGCCGGGGACGGGCTGGCAGCACTGCGAGTAACGGACCATCAGGTTCTCCAGCCCCTGGATGCGCACGCCCCGCGCGCCTCGCACCCGATCCACCAGCCGCTCGAATGCCGTGGACGGCCGCTGCGGCAGCGCGCCAGCCTCGTCGGGGAACAGCTCCTTCAGGATCGCGGACGGCCCCACCTCGCCCCGCCCCAGCGCCGCGTACAGGTGGTCCACGCTGGGCAGGCTCAGCGAGCCCGCCGCACCCTGGAGATGCTCCTCCGTCGGCCGCTCCTTGCGCGCCTTCTTCAGCTCCCGCTCCAGCAGCTCCTTCCCCAGCGCCAGCGAAGCGGAGAACTCCTCCTGCCGGATCCATTGCCGGATCTTCTGTCGCGCCCGCGCCGTCTTCACAAAGGCCAACCAGTCGCGGGACGGCCGCTGGCGCGGATCCCTCAGGACCTCGACCGTGTCGCCGTTAGCTAGCTCGCGCGAGAGCGGCGCGATCCGGCCGTTGACCTTCGCACCCGCGCAGTGGAGCCCCACTTCCGTGTGCACGGCGAAGGCAAAGTCAATCGGCGTCGCCCCCTTCGGCAACTGCTTCACGTCCCCCTTGGGCGTGAAAACGAAGATCTCGTCCTGGAAAAGATCGATCCGCAGGAACTCCATGAACTCTTCCGGCTCCCGTGTCTCCTGCTGCCATTCCAGCACCTGCCGGAACCAGGTCAGCCGCTCGTCCACCTCGTCCGCCCTCGACTTCGGCCCCTCCTTGTAGCGCCAGTGCGCCGCAATCCCGTGCTCCGCCGTCCGATGCATCTCATTCGTCCGGATCTGAATCTCGTACAGCCGCCCGCCCGGCCCGAAAATCGTCGTGTGCAGCGAGCGGTACATGTTCGACTTGGGCGTGGCGATGTAGTCGTGAAACCGCTCCTGCAGCGGCGTCCACTTGTTGTGGATCACACCCAGGGCGTGGTAGCAGTTGCCAATCGTGTCCGTGATCACGCGGATCGCCATGAGATCATAGATCTCCTCGTAAGGCTTCCCGCGCTTGACCATCTTGCGGTGGATCGACCAGAGGTGCTTGGGACGGCCGTACACCTCGCACGGGATACCAACCTTCTTCAGCTCCGCCTCCAGCGGCTTGCGCAGCGCCTCGATCTGCTGCTCCCGCTCCTTGCGCCGCTCCGCCACGCCCTTGGCCAGTGTGCGGTATGCCTCCGGCTCCAGGTGCTTGAAAGCCAGATCCTCGAGCTCCCACCGGATCTGCGCCATTCCCAGCCGGTGCGCCAGCGGCGCATAGATCTCCCGGGTCTCCAGCGCGATCCGCCGCCGCTTGTCCGCCCGCAGATGATCCAGCGTGCGCATGTTGTGCAGCCGGTCCGCCAGCTTGATCAGGATGACGCGCGCGTCCTGCGCCATCGAGAGCAGCAGCTTGCGGTAATTCTCCACCTGCTGCTCGGCCGTGGAAGGGAACTGCACCTTGCCGATCTTGGTAACGCCATCTACGATGGCCGCGATCTCCTTCCCGAATTCCGCCCGCACCTGCTCCAGCGTCGTGGCCGTGTCCTCGACCACGTCGTGGATCAGCCCGGCCGCAAGCGACATGCTGTCCAGGTGCAGGTCCGCTAGAATCTTCGCCACCTCGACGCAATGGATGATGTACCCCTCGCCGGAGGCACGCTTCTGCCCCGCGTGCGCCGCCTCGCTGAACCGGTACGCCCGCCCCAGCAGTCCGACATCCAGCCGGTCGGCGAAGGGCGCGACCGACGCCTGGAGCCGCGGTGGCAGGCTCTCGATGGAGTCTCTCTGGACTTGGGCTGTGGCTACGGAGCGCATGCCTAAAGATACGGCTAGGGGCGCGGCTGCGGGAGTGTCCAGTGCCAACCGTGCCAACCGGGGTCAGACGGGGGCGAGAAAGCCTGCTTCCGCGAAGGAAACGTAGTGGGCGTCGCCGATGATGATGTGGTCCAGAATGGGGATCCCCACCACCTCTCCGGCTTCGACCAGCTTCCGCGTCACGTCCCGGTCTTCGGGCGAGGGCGAAGCATCGCCGGAGGGATGGTTGTGCACCAGAATGACGGCCGCCGCGTTCTCGACAATCGCGGCGCGGAACACCTCGCGGGGGTGGACCACCGAGGTGTCGAGCGTCCCGCGGGTCACCACCAGCTCGCGGATCACCGCGTTTTGCGTATTCAGCACCAGGACCCGGAACTCCTCCTGCAGCAGGTCCCGCAGTGCGGGCGCGCACCACTCGAAGACGTCGGCGGGGCCGCGAATGCGCCCTCGCTCGACCGGCCCCTCGCGGGCCAGACGCCGGCCCAGCTCGAGCCCCGCTGCCACCCGAGCCGCTACTGCCGGGCCCACGCCCGCGACCTGCTCCAGCTCGGTCGCGGGGCAGGACGCCAGCCGCCGCAGAGAGCCCCGCGCCTGGTGCAGCAAGTCGCCCGCGACTTCCAGGGCCGATCGACCCGTAACGCCGCTCCCCACCAGGATCGCCAGGAGCTCGCGTGCGGACAGGGATGCCGGCCCTGCCGCCTGCAGCCGCTCGCGCGGCCGCTCCGGCGCCGGCCACTCCTTGATCCGGTAGTGCACCATAGCAGCCTTAATGGTCGAATTCGACCATTAAGCTAGACCGCGCCCACGCCGCAGCACTTCTTGTACTTCTTCCCCGATCCACACGGGCAGGGATCGTTCCGCCCCACCTTCTCCTCCGCCGTCACTGGCCGGGGTAGCGCGCCTCCCTCCCCCCGGTTCGTCTGCAACTGTCGCAGGTCCGGCCCGCGCGGCCTCAGGCCGCGCATCAAGGCGCCGCGTCCGCTGCGGCCGCCCCCGGCGGCGGCGGCCAGCTCGATCGTGTCCATCTCCTCCATCTCCTGGGCGGCCGGCTGGGCCGCGAGCGGGCGCGTGCTGGGGGTATCGCTCGGGCCGCTCAGCAGCAGCCTGCCCCGTGGCCTGGGCGGCGGTGGCGGCTCCGGCACCGCGAGCTGCGTCCGGAACACCAGCGAGGCGACGGACTTGCGGATATCCGTCATGAAGTCCACGAACATGTCGTAGGCTTCCTTCTTGTACTCGATGAGCGGATCCTTCTGCCCCCAGCCGCGGAAGCCAATGGACGCCTTGAGGTGGTCCAGGTCATACAGGTGGTCGCGCCACTTCTCGTCGATGATGCCCAGCAGGATCCACGACAGGATCCGCTCCTGATGAACGCCGAAGCTCGAGAGCTTGCGCCGGTACGCCTCGTGCACCCGGCCCAGCACCCGCTCGAGCACGGCGTCCGCCGTGTCGAAGCCTTGCTCCGGCGTGTTCTGCCCCGGCAGGTCCTCGACGACCACGAAGTAGTCCAGCACGAGTCGCGACCGCAGCCCCGCCAGGTCCCACTCCTCGGGGCGGAGCCCGCCGTCCACATACTCGGCAACCACATCCTGCAGGGCGCGCTGTGCCATCTCCCAGATCTCGCCCTTCAGGTCCTCGCCGCCCTCGAGTGCGAACAGGCGTAGGTCATAGATCACCTCGCGCTGCTGGTTCATGACGTCGTCGTAATCCAGCAGCCGCTTGCGCGCCTCGAAGTTCTGCATCTCGACCCGCTTCTGCGCCCGTCCGATCGACCGCGTCACCAGCGGATGCGTGATGACCTCCCCTTCCTGCGCACCCATGCGCTCCATGATCCCGGCAATGCGCTCCGAGCCAAACAGCCGCATCAGGTCGTCTTCCAGCGAGAGGAAGAACTGGGAAGCCCCCGGATCACCCTGCCGACCGGCACGCCCCCGGAGCTGACGGTCAATGCGCCGCGACTCGTGCCGCTCCGACCCCAGGATGTGCAACCCTCCCCACTCGACCGGAGTGTCGTCCGGCTCTTCGCTCAGGTCCGCCGCCTGCGCCGGATCGGCAGGGACCAGTTCCGCTACGTCGACCCCCCGCGAGCGCAGCCACCCCAGGTTGCGCGCTTCCGTTACGCCGGGGCCCAGCTTGATGTCCGTGCCCCGCCCGGCCATGTTCGTCGCGATCGTCACCGCCCGCGGCTGCCCCGCTCCCGCCACGATCTCCGCCTCCTGCTTGTGGTACTTGGCATTCAGTACGCTGTGCGGGATGCCCCGCCGCTTCAGCATCCGCGACAGCGTCTCCGATACATCCACGGACACCGTGCCCACCAGCACGGGCAGCTCCATGCGGTGCAGCCGCTCGATCTCATCCAGGATGGCATTGAACTTCTCCCGCTTCGTCCGGTAGATCAGATCGTGACGGTCCTCACGGATGACGGCGCGGTTCGTCGGGATCACCGTCACATCCAGGCCATAGATCTGGTGGAACTCCGCTTCCTCCGTCTCGGCGGTGCCCGTCATCCCCGCCAGCTTGTCATACATGCGGAAGTAGTTCTGAATCGTGATCGTGGCCAGCGTCTGCGTCTCCCCACGCACGCTCACCCCCTCCTTCGCCTCCACCGCCTGGTGCAGCCCATCGGACCAGCGCCGGCCCACCATCTTCCGGCCCGTGAACTCGTCCACGATGATCACCTGGCCGTCCTCGATGATGTACTGCTCGTCCTTGTTGAAAAGCGTGTACGCCTTCAGCAACTGATGGATGGCATGAATCCTCTCGCTCTTCTCCGCGAACTCGCGCTCCAGCACCCCGATCTGCGCCCGCTTCTCCTCGAGCGATAGATCCGGGTCGTGCTCGATCCGACCCACCGCCTCCGACAGATCCGGAACCACGAACGCCTGCCCGTCCCCGGGCGATAGCTCGTCCAGCCCCTGATCCGAGAGGTGCACGTTGTGCCCTTTCTCGTCCATCGCGAAAAGCAACAGCTCGTCGATCTCGTGCAGCCGCTTGTCCCGCATGTACACGCCCTCGACCTGGTTCACCAGCTTCTGCAGACCGGGATCATCCGCGAACATCTTGAGCAACCGCTTGTGCTTCGGCGCGCCCCGCTTCGCCGCCAGCAGCTTCTCACCTGCGGCCTGCTCGTTCGCCGCTTCCAGATCCCGCTCCGCCTCGCCAACCAGGTCCGTCGCAATGCGCATCTGCTTGCGGAAAAGATTGGATACCGCCGGGTTGTAGCGGCGATAGATCTCCGACTGCTCCTCACCCACGGGCCCGCTGATGATCAGCGGCGTCCGCGCCTCATCGATAAGGATCGAGTCGACCTCGTCGATGATCGCGTAGTAATGCCCGCGCTGCACCCGCTGCTCGAACGCGTGCACCATGTTGTCGCGCAGGTAGTCGAAGCCGAACTCGTTGTTGGTGCCGTATGTGATGTCCGCCAGGTAGGCCTGCCGCCGCTGCGGCGAGCCCGGCTCGTGCAGGTCAATGCAATCGACGCCAAGTCCCAGGTAGCGGTAGATCGTGCCCATCCACTCACTGTCGCGCTGCGCCAGGTATGAGTTCACCGTGACCAGGTGCGCGCCGCGACCGGCCAGGGCGTTGAGGTACAGCGGCATGGTCGCAACCAACGTCTTCCCCTCACCCGTGGCCATTTCTGCCACCATGCCGCGGTGCAGCGCAACGGCGCCAACGAGCTGCACGTCATAGGGCACCATGTCCCAGACCATGTTCTGGCCGGTCACCACAATGTCCCTGCCCAGCAGCCGGCGGCAGGCTTCCTTGACGGTGGCGAAGGCTTCGGGCAGGAGCTCCTCGAGCACCCCATCGATTTCCGACTTGAGAGCATCCTCCAGCTCCCGAATCTCGAGCGTCAGCGATTCCCGCCCCGCGGCGTCCTCCGTGTGCCGCTTGGTCTCGCGCAGCTCCGCCAGCCGCGCCTCCAGCACGGCCGTCCGCTCCCGGACGATGCCGCGCAGCTTCTCGGTCTGCTGCTGCAGCTCCGCCTCGGAGCATTGCTGAAGCGCCTCCGCAATCCGGTTGATCTCGTCAACCAGCGGCTGGAGCTTCTTCGCCTCCCGCGCGTGCCGTGTGCCGAAGACAGTGGTGATCAGATTGCGCAACATGGGCCCATCACATCCTCAGGGGCAGGCAAAACGCGCATCCATTATGCTACCCCTACGCGATCGTCAGCGGTCCGCCCTTACCTCCCGGCTGCGGGCCGGTAGAGACCGTTCTGCTCAATGAGCGTGACCACCTCGAGCGGCACCAGGTAGCGGATCGACTCGCCCGCGGCTACCCGCCGCCGGATCTCCGTAGCCGAGACATCCACCCTGGTGACCGGCAGCACGGTGTACGGCACCGCAACGGCGGGCTCTGCCCGGCGCACGCCCCCACGCGCAAGCATGACTACCGTGGCCAGGCGGGCGATCTCCTCCGGCGCGCGCCAGCTATGCATCTCTCGCAGTTGGTCCGCCCCCACCAGAAAAAAGAGCGCCACCCCCGGGTAGCGCTCTCGCAGCTCGCGCAGAGTATCCACGCTGTACGATGGCCCGCTCCGGCGCAGCTCGAGATCGCTCACCTCGAAGCGAGCGTCCCCCGCCGTGGCCACCCGCAGCATGGCCAGCCGGACCGCTGCTGGGCTGATCGCCCGGCCCGGCTTGTGTGGCGGCCGACCCGCGGGCACGAAGACCACCCGATCCAGCTCCAGCGCCGACCAGGCATCCTGGGCCGCGATCAGGTGGCCGATATGGGGAGGGTCGAACGTGCCCCCCAGGATCCCCAACCTCACGGGCTGCTGGCGAGCGAGATTTGCTCGACCTGCTTCGCCTCGGCGCTACCCGGGTACTCCTTCAGCAGCCGTTGCCGCGCCGCTTCCGCTTCATCCAGATACCCGATCTGCCGGTACGCCTGCACCAGCCGGAGCAGCGCGCGCGGCGCAGCCGCGGCGCGCGGGTACTGCCGAACCAGGTCCTCGAAGTAAATGATGGCCGAGTCGTAGGCCCGGCGACGGTAGTAGAATTCGCCGCCAATCAACACCTTCTCGGCGAGTTTCTCCTCCATGCCGCGGATGATCTCCTGCGCACGGGGCACGTACTCGCTGCTGGGGAAGTAGGCGACGAGCGAGCGGCAATGTTCGATCGCGGCCCGCGTGTACTGCTGGTCGCGTTGGACATCTGGCGAGAGCAGCCGGTAGGCATCGCACACCTTGAAGCGGGCATCGTCCGCGTAGGCACCGGTCGGGAAGTCGGTGGCCACCCGCACGAACTCCGTGGCCGCCGTAACATACTCCTTCTTGTGGAAATACGAATCCGCCAGGTAGAAGCGGGCCTCCTGCAGCCGTGGGTGCGTGGGATACTCGAGCGTCAGCCGCTCCAAAAGGCGGATGGCGTCCGTCCAGTCGCGGGCCTGATACTCCTTCAGCCCCCGCTCGAACAGCGCCTCCGCCGCCAGCTGCCCCGCGCCCGCGCCGCCGGAGGCACACCCGGCCCACAGCGCCGCCCCCAGCAGCAGCAGAATCGAGCTCTCGTTAAGGCGTCGGTTGGTCATCATCCGGCCCTGCTACCCTCCCCACCACCACTGGGTTTCCCTTCCGCGCTGGTCCAGGATGGTGCATGCCGCGCGCCAGCGCCATGGCTCGAGAGGACAGCCGCTCACGGGCCGAAGCGGATTTCATCAATGCGGCGCTGGGCTCGCTCGACGAGCTGGCCGGTGCGGGCCGGATTCAGCTCCAGAACTTTCCGGAACGCGACCAGCGCCTCGTCCGGCCGGCCCACGGTCAGAAGGATCTCGCCGCGCTCGAACCAGGCCTGATCCTGCAGGTTCTCGGGCACACCGAGCTGCAGCACGCGATCCAGGTATTGCAGCGCCGGTCCGAGCTGACCTCCCGCGCGCGCTTCGCGCGCCAGCTCGAAGCTGCAACGGCCGATATGCCAGCGCGCCTCTCCTGCACGGGTCCGGCCCGCCGCCGGCGTCGCTGCCGTGAAACCCCCTTGCGCACGTTGCTGGAAGGCCTCGAAGTAAGAAACCGCCTCCCTGCAGTTCCCCTGCGCGCGCTGCACTTCAGCCATCTCGTACAGCAGATCGGGCACCGAATCTGGCGCCGCCTGCGCCAGCGCCCGCTGGTAGAAATCAGTTGCTCGTCGCGCATCACCCGTTTGCACGTAGTAGCGGGCCAGCGGCACAAGCAACTCGGCAACTTCGAGCTCCGGCCTCAGCTCCAGGGCCGCTTCCGTCGCGCCCGCAGCGCCGTAGACATCGCCCCGGCGCAGCGCCCGCTGCGCCAGTGTGATGTAGTCGAAGATCGCCTGATCGCTATACTCGGGCGCCCGGCTCAGCAGACGCTGGTAGACTTCGCGCGCGCGGTCCCACTGATCGGTCTGACTGTAGGCGTGGGCCAGGCGAGCGAGCACCGCCTCGCCGGCGCCGCGCTGCCGTTCGGCCAGCCGGTATTCGGCCAGGGCGGCCCGGTAGGCGGAATCGGCCCACAGCCGGTCGCCGCGGGCCAGGGCAGGCTCGCCACGCCGGCAACCGGCGAGCGCCGGCGTGCAGAGCAGTGTCGCGATGACCACTGCGCGGCGGGCGGAACCAATGCAATGGTGGAGGGACTCAGCCGGCATCCCGGCCAGGTTCCGCCGGCGTGACCTCGCCGCCCAGCAAGGCGAGATATGCCCGGACCTGAGGGTTGCTGGGTGACTGCTCCCGGCAATGCTCCCATTCCCGGGCCGCGTGCTCCCGCTCGCCGCGCCGATAATACACCAGCCCCAGGTTCAGGCGCGCGGCCAGAAAGCGCCCGTTGCCTTCCAGCACCGTGGTCAGCTCCGCCTCCGCGGCCTCGAGCTCGCCCAGTTGTAGGAGCGTCTGCGCCAGCTTGTTCCGGATGTCCAGGAAGCGGGGGCGCAGCTCGAGGGCGCGCCGGTACTCCTCCGCCGCCTCGGCCAGTGCGTACGCCTCCAGGTACAGGTCGCCCAACCCCGCGTGCGCATTGGCGAGCCGGCCGGCAACGCCAGCCGGGAAACGGCCGAACGGATCGGCCTCGTACATGCCCGCCCGCTCGAAGGATTCCTGCGCCTCCTCGTAGCGGCCCAGCTCATTCAGCGTGATCGCGCGGTTCAAGTGAGCCTCGACGTACTGCTCGTTCAGCTCGAGTGCGCGGTCAAATTCATCCAGAGCCGCCTCCGGTTGACCCAGAAAACTCAGGCAGAGCGCCGTCAGGTGGTGGATGTCCGCAAAATTCGGATGGCTCCTTAGCACCTCGCGGAAGTCGGCGAGCGCCGCCACGTAGTCCCGGCGCTCGAAGGAGTCCCGCCCCCGCTCGATGAGCTGCCGAATCTCCGGATCCATGACCCGCAAATTACTGGATGCCGGGCACCGCCGCTACTCTCCCGCTGCCCGGCTGCCCGGCGCTGGCTCGCCCCCCCAGCCGCCAGCGCACGGAACATTCTGAGCGCCAGGCATGTTTAATGCGCAAGAGGAAGAGACTGAAATCCTCGCCAGCCCCCATTGTGCAGGAGTGATCGTTTCATGTCACCAGAATCGCTGCCCGTCCGACTGCGGCAGGCACGTGGCGCCACGAGTTTGGCCGAGGCGACCGAGCGCACCGGGATCCCGGCCGAGCGGATCCGCATGTACGAGGAAGGGGAGCGCCGGCCGTACGGCAAGACGCTGCGCCTGCTTGCCGATGCCTATGGCACGACCGTGGCCGCCCTGGTCGGCCCGGGCGACGTAGCCAGGCCCGCCCCCGGCTTCGCCGCACGCCGGCGCCGGCGCCGCAGGATCGTGGGCCAGTCAGCCGTCCATTCTGTAGAGGTGCCCGTGGAGGTTGCGGAGGGACAGGTGGTGCGGGTGGTGATCGAGCTGATCATCCGCCCCAGGGCGCCGCTGCATGTCGCGGAGCCGACGGCGGAGGCGGCGGGCACGGGAGTGATTCCGGGTCTGGGCGCCGGCGCACCCGCATTGACCCGACCGGCTCCGGAACCGCTGCCGGCCGGCCTACCCAGCGCCGGCAATGGTGGCCGCGAGCTGCGCGAGCCGCGCGACCAGCTTTCCGAGGTGAGGCGCGCCTACAAGGAGTTCAGGCGGGACAGAAGGTAGGGAGAGGGCTTCAGCTCACACGGCGCCCGATTTCCTGGAGCACGAACTCGCTGAAGGGAATCGCGCAGGTGAAGGCCGGCGAGACCGCGTTCAGCACGTGAAAGGAGCGGTCGTCGCCCTCCAGGCAAAAGTCCATTTCCAGCGTGCGGCGCCGGACATCGAAGAGCTGGGCGCGGATCCCGGCCGGCCCCCAGCTCGGGTAGTGCGCCCGCTCTATCCCCGTGGCCAGGCCGGCCGCCAGGCGAAGCAGGTGTGGCTTCCAGTACTTGGGGAGCTCGCGCAAGGCCAGCCCGCGAAAACCAGAATCGTTGCGCAGGAACAGCACGCCTTCGCGCCCTACGATCTCGGCGAACTCGCGCCACCGGAAGTTCGTCCCCCCGCGGTAGTGCTCCCGCCAGAACGCCGGGATGGCCGTGGGCCCCACCTTGCTCCCCCCGGCCGGCGTCACGGTGAGGTGCACACCCAGGAACGGGTTGTCGAGTCGGGGCACGGGGTAAATGTTGGTGCGCAGCGGCGGCGCGCCCGCTGCCGAATGCAGGTAAAGCCCCTTGAAGGGCAGAATCCGGTAGCGTTCCGAGAAGCCGAAGTCGCGGGCCACCGTGTCTGCGTATAGCCCGGCCGCGTTAATGACGTAGCCGGCCGAGATCGGCCCTGCCGTCGTCTCGATCTGCGCGCCGCGCCTGCCCCGGTAAGCCGTGGCCCCGACGAGCTCGACGCCGGCCAGGCGCGCATCTGCGACCAGCGCCTCGACGATCTGGCGGGGATTCACTACGGCCGTGGTCGGGGAGAAGAGTGCGCGTTCGAAGGTGCGCACCCGAGGCTCGATCTTGCGGGCGTCCGCCGCGCTCAGCTCCTCGAGCGCCACGCCGCTCCGCCGGGCACGCCGGACCAGCTCCTCCATGGCGTCCAACTCGGCGCGGCTGCGTGCCACCACCAGCTTGCCGCAGCAGTGCAGCAACAGCCCGCGCTCCCGGCAGTACTCCGTCCAGCGCTGGTTGCCCCGGCGCGTGAACCGCGCCTTCAGACTGTCCGCCGTGTAGTAGAAGCCCGCGTGCAGCACACCACTGCTCCGGCCCGTGGCGTGCCGGCCCCAGCCGCTTTCCTTCTCGATCAGGGTGACCCGGCAGTCCGGGTGGCGACGCCGGCATTCGAGCGCCAGCGTGAGCCCGATCACGCCGCCACCGATCACCAGGAAGTCAGTCACCGGCGGCAGCGCTATCCGACCGCTATTCGTCGTGTTCACAGCCGCCACCGGCGTCCCCCCAGCCCACCCCGCCCGGGTCCCGAAACGCGCAGCGGCCAGGCCGCCGCTCGCGGCCTGGCCGCTGCACTGGAGCAGGCCGGGCCCATCCATCCAGGCCCAGCCGCTTGCGCCTCACACTCGAGCCGCCCAGCTCTCGATCCATTTCCGGCTCAACTCGTACGCCCGCTCCGCCGCTTCCCCCCACCACCCGGCATGGGCAAGGTACCAGGCCACGGTGTGGCGCAGCCCCTCCTCGAAGCTGCGCTGCGGCGCCCAGCCCAGCTCCCGACTGGCCTTGGCGAAGCTCATGGCGTACCGCCGGTCGTGCCCCGGCCGGTCCGCCACCAGGATCAGCAGCTCGGGCGCCGCGCCCAACAGCTCGATAATGCCCTCGACCACCGCCATATTCGCCCGCTCCGCGCCGCCGCCGAAGTTGTACACCTCCCCCGATCGGCCACGCTCTAACGCCAGTAGCACACCCCGGCAATGGTCCTCCACGTGAATCCAGTCCCGACGCTGGCCGCCATCGCCGTAGACCGGCAGGGGCAGCCCCCGCGCCGCCGATGTGATCATGAGCGGAATCAGCTTCTCGGGGTGCTGGTACGGGCCGTAGTTGTTCGAGCAGCGGGTCACGACCACGTCCAGGGCGTGGGTATGGTGGAAAGCCAGCGCCATCTGGTCGGCTGCCGCTTTGCTCGCACTGTAGGGGGAGCGGGGGGCGAGGGGCGTCTGTTCGGTGAAGGGCGGGTCGTCGGGGCCCAGTGCGCCGTAGACCTCGTCCGTCCCCATCTGCAGGTGTCGGACGCGCCCCAGCTCGAGCGCCGCCTCGAGCAGCACCAGCGTGCCCTCTACGTTGGTGCGCAGGAAGTCGCTGCCGTCTTCAATGGACCGATCCACGTGAGTCTCGGCCGCGCAGTGCACGACCGCCTCGAAGCGCTCCTCCCCGTACAGCCTGGCCGCCAGCGCGCGGTCCGCCACGTCGCCGTGCACGAAGCGGTAGTGCGCGCCCTCCTCCACCCCGGAGAGGTTGGCCGGGTTGGCCGCGTAGGTGAGCGCGTCCAGGTTGACCACACGCCATCCGGGGCGCTCCACGCGGATCAGGTGGATCAGGTTGCTGCCAACGAACCCGCAGCCGCCCGTCACCAAAACGTTCAACGGCGGCTCCCGGGCAGCGGTCCGCATGCCCCGCAGCCGCTTCTCGATAGCACACGCAATGCCGCCGCGCTGGCCGAATCCGAGACACTCCGCGACACGCGCGCCTCAGCCATCGTGCCGGTTCCAGTCGTAGGGGATTTCAGGCGAACGCGCCGACACGCGGTACTCGTCCGGCTGCTCCCGGTCGTACGGCTCCGTGGGCGTGTTGATCACGATCGCTTCTGTCTCCGATATGCACTTGAATCCGTGATACACGTAGGGCGGGATCTGCACCAGCACGGGGTTGTGCTCGCCCATGTAGAATTCATTCACCACTCCCCGCGTGGCCGAGCCCTCCCGGGCGTCGTACAGCACCAGCTTGATCATGCCGCGCACACAGACAAAGTAGTCCCACTGGACCCCGTGGTAGTGCCACCCCTTGACTACACCAGGATACGCCGTGGTCATGTAGACCTGTCCGAACTTGCGGAACATGGAGTCGTCGCAGCGCAGCATCTCCATGAGCCGCCCCCGCTCGTCGGGGATCACGCGCAAGGGCTTGATTTCGACCCCCGCGATGCGGCGCGCCGCGCCGCGCTCGAGCGCCGGCGGCAGATTCTCCTCGGCGCCGCGCTCGCCGAGCTGAGTCCCGCGGGCGTCCACGACAGCCTCGCTCATGCTCCCCCCTTGGCGGGCACGGCAATACCCGCGGCTGCCCCCGCTGACTCGATGCTGCCCGCGCCAGCCGCCTGCTCCAGCCGATGCTGCCGAACCAGGCTGCTGGCACGGTACAGGCTCTCGAACGTGCCGGCATCCGTCCACCAGCCTTCCAGCACCTCGTAGCTCAGGCTGCCCCATTCAATGTAGCGGTTGTTTACATCCGTGATCTCGAGCTCGCCCCGCCGTGAAGGCTCGAGCGTACCAATGATCTCGAACACCCTGGCGTCATACAGGTACACGCCGGTCACGGCGTAGCGCGAGGGCGCGACCGCAGGCTTCTCGACGATGCGCACCACACGCCCGCCGTCCAGCACGGGCACGCCAAACCGTTCCGGATCGTCCACCTCCTTGAGCACGACCAGGGCGCCGCCCCCCTCTTCCCGGAATCGGCGCACCGCCCCAGCTATCGAGTCCTGGAACAGGTTGTCCCCCAGGATAACGACAATCGGTTCGCCGTCGGCAAAATGCTCCGCCAGCGAGAGCGCCGCCGCAATCCCGCCCTCCCCTTCCTGATACGCGTAGTTCAGGTGCTTCAACCCGAACTCATTGCCGTTACCCAGCAGGCGCAAGAATTCCCCCGCGTGATTCCCGCCCGTGATCACCAGGATATCCTCGATCCCCGCCTCGACCAGCTTCTCGATGGGATAGAAGACCATCGGGCGATCATACACGGGCAGCAGGTGCTTGTTGGTCACCCGGGTCAGCGGATACATCCGTGTGCCCAGGCCTCCGGCCAGCACGACGCCTTTCATGGGGAACTCTCTTGGGCTGGGGAGAACAGGAAGGTCAGACTAGGGCCGAAAAAGTTGCAGCGTTTGAGTCAAGTTTCAGGCCACAGCCGCCGTCGCAACAGACGTGCACGAGTCCGGTCACGCAAGAAACCGCTAAGCCGGAAACGTGCACGTGCACATAGCCCTGCTCATGCACGTACACGTCCGTTGGCCTACAACTCGTTGCTGGGAGGCGGAGCCTCGCCAGCACTCAGTCCGCAACCGCCACGGCCCGACGCGGCGTCGCGTTGCGCCGCCCGATGCTGGAGTACTCGAAGCCCAGCTCCTGCATCCGCAAAGGTTCGAACAGGTTGCGTCCGTCGAAAATGACGGGCTGGCGCATGAGCGCCCGCATGCGCTGGAAGTCTGGCCGGCGGTACGGCTTCCACTCGGTCAGAATCACAAGCGCATCGGCGCCGTCAATGGCGTCGTAGTTATGCTCGGCGTAGACCAGGCGGGGCCCGAAGTGCTGCCTGGCGGCGCTCAGCGCCTGCGGGTCGTGCACCTGAACGCGCGCGCCCCGCTCGAGCAACCCTGCTACGACCAGCAGAGACGGCGCCTCGCGCACGTCGTCTGTGTCCGGCTTGAAGCTGAGCCCCCACACCGCCACGGTCAGCCCCGAGAGATCGCGACCCAAGCGCTGGTTCACCGCCTCGAGTGCCCACCGCTTCTGCAGCTCGTTCACCCGCTCCACCGATTCCAGGATGCCGGCCTCCACGCCGTACTCCTGCAGTGTGCGGGTCAGCGCCCTCACATCCTTGGGGAAGCAGCTCCCGCCGTACCCGCACCCCGCGAACAGGAATGCCGGCCCGATGCGCGCGTCGGTGCCCATGCCTTTGCGCACCAGGTCGACGTCAGCGCCTACCTCTGCACACAGCCGGGCGATCATGTTCATGAACGAGATGCGGGTGGCCAGCATGGCGTTCGCGGCGTACTTCGTGATTTCGGCGGAAGCGATGTCCATGAACAGGATCGGATTCCCCGTGCGCACGAAGGGCGCATACAGCTCTTCCAGCACCTCCTGCGCGTACTCGGAATCCACCCCGACTACCACGCGGTCCGGCTTCATGAAGTCGTCGACCGCCGCGCCTTCCTTCAGGAACTCGGGGTTCGAGCAGATGTGGACCCGGAACCTGGTGCGTTGTTCGATGGTCTCGCGCACGCGCCGCGCCGTGCCCACCGGAACCGTGCTCTTGGTGACGATCACCTTCTCGCCGTTCATGTTCTCGCCGATGGCTTCGGCGACCGCGAGCACGTGCTGCAGATCCGCGCTGCCGTCCTCGTCCGGCGGAGTCCCTACAGCTATGAAGATGATCGCCGACTCGCGCACAGCCAGCCCCACATCCGTGGTGAAGCGCAGCCGCCCCTCCTCCAGGTTCCGCTGCACCAGCGGCTCGAGGCCCGGCTCATAGATGGGGATCTCGCCCTTGCCCAGACGCTCGATCTTGGCCGCATCGATATCGGCGCAGATCACGTCATTGCCCGTCTCGGCCAGGCCGGCTCCCACTACCAGACCGACGTAGCCGCTCCCGATCACTCCGACATGCATGGCAACATTCTCTCTACCGGGTTACCCGCCAGGCGGCCGCCACGCGCCCGCCGATCGCAGGGCAAGCAACAAGCGCGAGTGCCGATCGCGGCCCTGGCCAGCCCCGCGAAATGGCCTGCGACAGCGCGCCATCAAGAAATAGAATAAAACTGTTCCACCCGCAGTGCCACCTCCTCCAACTGCGCCCGCGTCAACTCGGGATAAAGCGGCAGGCTGATAACTTCCGCCGCAGCTTGTTCACTGGCCGGCAGGTCCCCTGCCCGGTAGCCCAATGCCGCGAAGCAGGGCTGAAGGTGCAGCGGCATCGGGTAGTACACCGCGTTGCCGATGCCGTGCGCGTCCAGAAATCGCTTCAGCTCATCGCGCCGCTGGACCCGCACAGTGTAGACGCTGTAGACGTGCTCGGTGCCCGCGCGGCACGCCGGCACCGTCAGCTCGGGAGCCAGCCCGGCGAGCCGATCGTGGTAGGCCGAGGCGTGCCGCCGCCGCAGCTCGAGCCAGCCCGCGAGGCGGGGCAGTTTGACGCTCAGCACGGCGGCCTGCAGCGCGTCTAAACGGGAGTTCGTGCCTACCAGCTCGTGGTGGTACATCTTGTGGCCGCCGTGCACTCGCAGCTTGCGCAGCCGGTCCGCCAGCGCGCCGTCCCGCGTGACCACCATGCCGCCGTCGCCGAACCCGCCCAGTGTCTTGCTGGGGTAGAAGGAAAAGCAGCCGGCCGCGCCAGCCGTGCCGGCGTGCCGCCACTCGCCCTGGATCTGCTGGCGGGCGCCGAAAGCTTGCGCGGCATCCTCGATCACCGTCATGCTGTGCCGCGCCGCCAGCTCGAGCAGCGGCTCCATGGGAGCCATCTGCCCGAAGAGATGGACGGCTACCATGGCACGGGTCCGATCCGTGAGCCGGGCCTCAACATCCGCCGGGTCGAGGCTGAACGTCTCCGGATCGATGTCGGCGAAGACCGGGCGCAATCCGCAATTCCATACCGCGCCGGCGGTGGCAAAAAAGGTGAACGCGGGAACGATGACTTCGTCGCCTGGATCGAGCTGCAGCGCCCGAAGCGTGAGCAGTAGCGCGTCCGTCCCGCTGGCGCAGCCGATGGCGTGTGGAACACCGACGAAAGCGGCCACTCCGCGCTCGAAGCGCTGCACCGCCGGCCCCAGGATAAAGCTCTGGGAAGCCAGAAGCTCGGCGATGGCTTCCTCGAGCGGGTCGCGCAGGGCCGCATATTGTGCCTCGAGATCCAGCAGCGGAACGGGCATGCGGCTAGGCGGCTGGGGTCCGCGCAGTCAACCGCGCGCCGGCGCCGCAGCGAAGAATTCGATGGTGCGCTCGAGGCCCTCCGAAAGCCCGACCGCGGGCTGGTAATCGAGGCGCTCCGCCTTGTCCAGCGAGGCAAGCGAGTCGCGCACATCACCGGCCCGCGGCGGCTCGTGCACCGGCTCCAGCTCAGCACCTGTCAGCTCGCGGATCCGCCGCCACAGCTCGTTCACGCTGATCCGCTCGCCGGACGCGATGTTGAATATCTCGCCCCCTACGCCAGCGGCGGCCGCCGCCTGCAGGTTCGCACGCACCACATTGGCCACAAATGTGAAGTCGCGCGTCTGCTCGCCATCGCCGTAGATCACGGGCGGCGCGCCCGCCAGCGCCGCACTGACGAAGCGAGGTACCACGGCCGCGTATTGCGACGCCGGGTCCTGCCGCGGCCCGAAGACGTTGAAGTAGCGTAGCACGACCGTCTCCAGGCCGTAGGCCTCATAGAACGCCCGGCAGTACATCTCACCGGCCAACTTGGACGCCGCGTAGGGGGAAAGGGGGGCGGCCTCCATGTCCTCGCGTTTGGGCAGCTCGGGCGCATTGCCGTACGCGGACGAGGACCCGGCGTATACCACCCGGCGCACGCCGGCGTCCCGGGCGGCGACCAGAAGATTCAGCGTGCCCGTGGCATTCACCTCGTGGGTCGTGTGCGGCTCCCGAACGGAACGCGGCACCGAGGGCAGTGCCGCCTGGTGGAACACCACGTCCGCACCTGCGCTCGCGCGGGCGCACACCTCCGGATCCACGATGCTTCCCTCGACCAGCTCGAGGGCCTCCAGCACAGTGGCCAGGTTCTCCCGGGTGCCGGTCGAGAAATCGTCCAGCACCACCACCCGGTGCCCCGCGTTCACCAGCTCTTCCGCCAGATGCGAGCCGATGAAGCCGGCCCCGCCTGTGACCAGGTAACGCATCAATCGCCAGCCCCACGTAACTTGATCAGGACCCGTCAGAGCGGCCGGCGAAGGTAGGGGCCGGCTCCAGGGCAGGCAAGGCCGAGGAGCCTCGCGCACGCCGGCCCCGTGCCTGGGCCAGCGCGACTACGCCGCCGCCAGCCAGCGTCACCAGCAAGGGGTCGATCAGCGGGACGCGGTACCGGGTGATCATGATGAACGGAAGGTGCACGAGCGTGAGAAGCACGGCGTAGATGATCAGCAGTCGCACGGCGGTCTGCTTGCTGTGCCAGAGCGCCCAACCGCCTGCCGCCGCCAGGGCGAGCAGCAGCCAGTGTAGCAGCACGCCGGCCGCGCGGAGTGCGCGCTGCGCAGGTGGGAAGGATTGCGTCGCCAGGAGCTGGTCCGTGCTCAGCCAGAAATCGCTCAGCTTCTTCAAGCTAAGAGAAGCCATGCCCCACCCATTCTCCCGCCAGAGTTGCCTGGCCACCGCCCAGGCGTGCTCCTGCAGCTCGGACTCCGAGGGCAAGGACAGGCGGTGCTCGGGCCGGTTGGTCTCCAGGTGCAGCGCCGTCCAGCCCAGCGCGTCCACGATCTTGGCCGGCCCATCAAACTGGGTCCGGCCCCCGGGCGTGATCAATGCGATCGCCGCGTTCGGGCCGCTCTGCGTCGAGTAGAGCACTTTCCCGTCGAACACGCGCACGTTGCGCACCACCCAGGGCACGAGCGGCAACGCCACCAGTGCCAGCAGAAGCAACCCCCGCCCCACGCCTGCACGCCCCGTTCCGGGCCGCGCGGCCGCCAGCAGACCGACACCTGCGAAGCCAGCGCTGTTGAAGCGGAAGAGCGCACCCACTCCCACCAGCAATCCAAGGCCGGCCGCGGAGTGCCAGCCCGGCCGCTCCAGTTGCGCCACCACCCCGAACAGGAAGGCCGCCGTGATCAGTGCCGCAATGGTCTCGGAATGGACCTCGCCCGTGACATAGACGAGTGTGGGCGTGAACAGCCCGATCAGCAACGCGGCCCGGCCCGCCACCCCGCCAAACAGCCGAGCGGCGAGACCAGCGCAAACCACCACGGTGACGAGCCCCAGCAGGAATTGCAGCCAGCGCACGGCCGCCATGTAGCGCACGGGGAAGAGCCGCATGGCCGTGGCCAGGATCAGCGGGTAGCCCGGCGGGCGGTACGCAGTCGGCTGTCCGGCGTACGTATACCCCTTCCCTTCATTCAGATTCTGCGCCAGTGTGAGGTACGCAGGCGTGTCGCTGCCGCCGCTCCACGGGGCGTAAAGTCGCGTTCCCGGCACGGCCACAACCAGCGCCCGCAGCAGCAGGGCCACGCCCACGGCCGCCAGGAAGCTGCCCGTCCTCCTCATTCGCTCCTTATCGCGGCAGGCGGCCACCGCCTGTCGCCAACGCCTGTTGCCCGCGGCCCCGCCACAACCCGCAGACTCCGAGCAGCCCGCCGCCCGCCAGCGTGACCAGCAGCGGGTCCATCAAGGGCGCGCGGTAGCGGGCGTTCATGACGAAGGGAACATGCATGAGCGTGAGCAGGACGACATAAGTCCCCAACAGGCCGGCGATCTTCTGATTCCGCCGCCATAGCGCCCATCCGCCAGCCACAGCCAGCACCAGGAGCAGCCAGTAGGCAAGCACCGCCAGGGCGCGCCCCGCGCGTACCGCCCGGGTCAACCCTTGCGTCGAGAAAAGCTGGGCGGTGCTCAGCCAGAAGTAACCAAGCTTCCTGATGGTCAGCGGCAGCATCCGCCACCCCTCGGTCCGCCAGTGACGCCGAGCGACCTGCCAGGAGCGGGGGAGTCGCGAGCTCTGCCAACGCACGCAGCAGGCGCCCGGCGGGTTCAGGAAAGTGATCCGCGTCATTCTATTCATTCATCAGGCGATACGCTGCAAAAGACAATCGAATTCAATCACGCGATGCCGATCATCCTCCACAGCGGGGAAAAAGCCGCTAATCTCGAATCCGAGCTGGTTCAAGTAGCCGATCGACTCGAGAAACCCCTTCACGCCCTTGTAAAGCGGCTTCACCGAAATCTCGATCTGCAACAATTGAATCGCCTCGATTCGGGAGCCCGCCCCCTCCAGAACCTGGAAGTCGTATCCCTGGGTGTCGATCTTCAGGAAGAGCGACAAGGGGTCAAAGCGCGCGGCGCATTCATTCAGAATGACTTCAACACGACGCATCGGTACGATTGTCGTTCGCACCACGCCGGCTCTGTCTCCAAATTGGGTCAAGGCGTATTCCGTGGGTTCCAGAATAGAGGAGAAATTGGTTCCCCCCATGACATTTATGAGCACGCTGCCGTTGGTAGCACCCAGCGCAACCTGTCGGGCATGCCACCTGGGATCCCGAGCGCACCTCCGACAAAGCTCGCGAAAGCTCTCGGGAACTGGCTCGAACGAGATAATGTCTCCATCATAGCCAAGTCGGCGCAGCTTCAGCCCGAACTCGCCGCAATGTGCGCCCACATCTAGCACGCAGTTGATCTCGTTTCCCTTCAGCACGGCTCGGAGCCGCCGCTCCAGCGAATTCGCTGGCGGGTACCGATCAAGGAAGAAACCGAAACGCTCGGCGGCTCCCTTTACCAAACGCGTAATGCCATGGAGCATCACCCCTCCGACGGAACGGCACTCGCGCCCATGAGCTCCCGTCTTTCGCCCGCCTTGCCCCGATACTAGAATGCCCAGCTGGCCGAGGTCGAACCCCAACCTGCAGCATGGAGAGCGCAACACGCGATGAAGGCCAGCCCCCGCGCCATCCTGGTGACCGGCGCCGCCGGCTTCATTGGGAGCCACCTGGTAGAAAAACTGCTGGAGCGCGGGGAACGCGTGATCGGCGTCGACAACCTCGATGCCTTCTACTCCCCCGCCGAGAAGCGCAGGAACCTGTCCGCACCCCTGGGACACAATGAGTTCCGGCTCGTCGAAGCCGACTGCGCCGACCTCGAGACTCTGGATCGGGAGCTCGCAGGCGAAACCATCGACGTGATCGTGCACCTGGCAGCGAAGGCGGGAGTCCGGCCATCCATCCGCGATCCCATAGGTTACACGCGGGCCAACGTGCTGGGAACGCAGTCCATTCTCGAGCTGGCGCGGCGCCGCGGCGTGACCCGCTTCATCTTCGGCTCGTCCTCATCGGTCTACGGCAATAACCCCAAACTGCCCTTCTCAGAAGCCGACCCTGTGGACCGCCCCATCTCTCCCTACGCCGCGACCAAGCGGGCGGGCGAGATCCTGTGCCACGTCTACCATCATCTGCACGGTATCTCCGTCCTGGCGCTCCGCTTCTTCACCGTCTACGGCCCCAGGCAGCGCCCCGACCTCGCGATCCGCAAGTTCGCTACGCTCATGCTGCGAGGAGAGCCGATCCCCATGTACGGGGACGGGAGCACGGAGCGGGATTATACCTGGATCGAGGACATCCTCCAGGGTGTGCTCGCGGCGATAGACCGCACCCGCAACGCCCCGGCCGAGTTCGAGATCGTGAATCTGGGGGAGAGTCGGACCACCAGCCTGCGCAAGTTGATCGAGCTCATTGCCGGCGCACTCGGGCTCGAGCCACGCATCGAGCAGCACCCCTTTCAGCCGGGTGACGTACTCCGCACCTGTGCCGACGTAAGCAAGGCCAGACAGCTTCTGGGGTATGCGCCCGGCACGCCGGTCGAGGCCGGGATTCCCCGCTTTGTCGCCTGGCTCCGTGCCCAGCCCGGGCCGGGAGGCGAGCCAGCCGGTGCAGCCCAATTGCGCGACATTGCCAGCGCAGGTGGATCAGCCGACTGAGTGGTCGCTACCTCCGGAACTCGTACTCCGGCAGCTCCCGCAAGTCGCCCCGCTCCACCTCCCCAATCAATTCGCCGCGCTTCGTCAGGTAGCGGACCAGAAAGCTCCCGGCCTGCCGCGGAACCGCCTGAAACTGGTTCCGTGCGACCAGCCCGAGATCCACCGGCCCCCGGTTGGGGATCAGGTTGCTGCTCCACTGGAAAACGAACCCCAGGTTCCAGCTCACAAGCAAAAGCAGCAGAGCCGCCACTAGCGTCGTTGGCGCCGGGGCGAGCCGTGCGGCTGACCGCCCCAGCGTTGCTGCGCCAAGCGCCCGGGCCAGGGCGGGCCGGACATGCTCTACGGTTGTCGCCAGGCCGAGCACGAAGACAGGGGTGCAGGAGACGAAAAAGCGACTGCCGAATGCCGAAAGGCCGTGCCAGGTGTGATACGAAGCGATCACGTAATAGAACCCGGCGAATACGGCCAGCACCACACCGCCCACCCAGCGCTCCCGCCGCCAGAGCAGCGGCAACCCCAGCAAGCTGGCGAGAAGAACGGGCGTCCACAGGAACATGCCGTGCTCCGCCGAGAAGCCAAGCTGCCAGAGGCGCGGACTACCCCAGAAGAAGAGCTGGCCGTGCGCCAGGCCATAGCCGCTCTCGAAGGGCCAGCCGTAGAGCCGCCACTTGATCAGGAACTGAGGCATCATGGCCACCAGCAGGCCGGCGGCGAACGTCATGCCCAGGGCTGCGTGTCCCAGCAGCCGCCCCGAACCCTGCCGCAGCGCGCCGTGCACCCATTCGGCCAGGGCGACCAGGAGCAGCACTCCGTTCACCAGATAGGTTCCCACCATGAGGCCCGCCGCAGCGCCCCAGAGCAGCCACTGCTGGGCCCCCCAGTGCGCGCCCCGCCGCAGCCAGTACCAGAGGAAAAGTGACACGGTGAAGCCGGCCAGAGCGTGTGCCTGAAAGGGCAGGAGGTACATGTAGACCGGCAGTGAGGAGGCGAACCAGACTCCCGCAGTGCCCAGGAGCGCGGCGCCCGCTGAGACGAATCGCCGGGCAGTGCGATAAGCCAGCAACAAGCCAACAAAGCTCAGCAGCGCCGTGCCCGCAGCACAAAGCCAGAGGTAGGGCCAGGAAAACCCGTCCGGCTCGGGCGAACCGACAAATCGGTGCAGAACCAGGGCAACGGCGTGGCCGGCAAGGAAAAACGGGCTCCACAACAGCGAAGGCCCCACTGCCCAGAAGTTGACGGCGTGCCCCGTCGCCGTCCACATCTCGGGCACCAGCTCGCCCGCCTCGAACTTGGCCTCCAGCCACGCCGCGTCGCCACGGCGGTACTCGTTCTCGAACTGCACGTCGCCATCGATCACCAGCGAACGCACATAGGCGTAGTAACCCACGCCATCCCCCCGCAGGTAGGGATTGATGAAGGGCAAGGTCACCAGGAAAAGAACCACCAGCGCCCGCACCGGCCTCTCCCTCAGTGGTCGAATTCGACTACTCAGGCCACGCACCGCCTTGCCTCCCGCCGCTCGGCCCCTTCAGGGTTGTGCCGCATCAGCGTGCACCGTACGTTGCCAGAGATATGCGCGTCCTCATCACCGGCGCCGCCGGCTTCCTCGGCTCCCACCTCTGCGACCGTTTCCTGGCCGACGGACACGAAGTCGTCGGCATGGACGACTTCATTACCGGCAGTCCGGACAATATCGCCCACCTCATCGGGCACCGAGCCTTCCGCTTTGTCGAGCACGACGTCACTGAATTCATCTACGTGGAGCGGCCGCTCGATGGCGTCCTCCACTTCGCCAGCCCGGCCAGCCCCGTCGATTATCTGGAACTGCCCATCCAGACGCTCAAGGTAGGCAGCCTCGGCACCCACAAGACGCTGGGCCTGGCCAAAGCCAAGGGGGCGCGCTACCTGCTCGCTTCCACTTCCGAGGTATACGGCGATCCGCAAGTCCATCCTCAGCCCGAATCCTACTGGGGGCACGTCAATCCTGTGGGGCCGCGCGGCGTGTACGACGAGGCCAAGCGCTTCGCCGAAGCCATGACCATGGCCTATCACCGCTATCACGGCGTGGACACGCGCATTGTCCGCATCTTTAACACCTACGGCCCCCGCATGCGTCCTTCCGACGGCCGCGTCGTTTCCAACCTCATCGTGCAGGCGCTGCGCGGGGAGCCGCTGACCGTCTATGGCGACGGTTCCCAGACCCGCTCCTTCTGCTACGTAAGTGACGAGGTGGAGGGCATCTATCGCCTCTTCCTTTCCTCGTACGTCGGCCCGCTGAATATCGGGAACCCCGACGAATTCACCATTCTCGAGCTGGCCCAGCGCATCCGGGAGCTCACTGGCACGCAAGCGGCCATCGAGCGCCGGCCCCTGCCCGTGGACGACCCCAAAGTTCGCCGCCCCGACATCACGCTGGCCACGCGTGAACTGGACTGGCGCCCTGCCGTTTCGCTCGAGCAGGGGCTAAGGCAAACCATCCCGTATTTTCAGAAGTTGGTCGTGGAAAGGGGGGCCGTGGCGCGCCCGCTCTAGCTGCTAGCCGACGCTGGACTCGACCCGCCGCCGCTCTGTAACCTCTACGGCCCGCAGATCAAGCTCCATTTGCAGCAACTCCACGCCCGTGCCCCGCGAGAGCAGGTGCGCCGAATGCATGCGCTGCGCATCCAGCTTCTTCGTGCCGATGACCAGCTTCTGCACTCGTTGCTGTGCCGCAACCTGGGGCAGGTCGCGGCCAGTTCCCAGCACCGGCACACCGTGCACCAGGCACCCCGCCTTGCCGGGATCATCGTCCAGGAAGCCGATCGGCTTGAGGCCCAGCTCGGGGTTGCCTTGCAGCTCGCGCAACACCAGCTCGCCCGTTCGGCCTGCGCCATAGATCAAGGTTCGAGAGCCCGCGTGATCCAGAGAGATCCGAACCAGATCGAGCCAGCGGAACGAGGCGCGGGCACCAGCGGCGAGCAGAACCACCAGCATCCCGTCGATGACGAAGACCGCGGGCGAAACTTCCCCGCCCTGGAAGAATAGCATCACCGGCGCCGCCGTGAGCAACGCCCCCACTACTGTGGCCTTGACCAGGCGGTGCAGGTCCGGGATGCTGCTCTGGTGCCAGAAACCGCGATATACGCCGAACAGTCCAAAAGCCATCAGCTTGCCGGCCACCGCCACCGCGACCGTGCGCTCGAACAGCGCCGTCTGCGCGGGCGGCAGCACAGTATCGAAACGCAGCAGGAAGGCGCCGTAATACGCCACGGCGAAGACCACCAGATCGAGCAGCACTTCCAGTGCACGTCCGCGCGACAGCACGTTCGAGAGCAGCACCAGCAGGCGCCCGGACGCCCTGGCCTCGTCCAGTGTGTAGGTGTGAAGCCGGCTGAGATAGAACCCCAACGCCACCAGAGCGACCAGGTAGACGCCGGCCAGGCCGAGCCCCAGCCCGCCGGCGGCCTGCGCCATCAAAAGGCCGATCACGCCCCCCACACCCGCCAGCACATACAGCACAGCCGCTACCTGTGGCTCCCGCAGGCCGAGCGAGACCAGGCGGTGTGTGGTGTGGTCCAGGCCGCCCTGGAAAATGGAAAGCCCCGCCAGAGTGCGGGTAAAAACCACCAGTGTGGTATCGAATATGGGAATCGCCAGAATGCAAATCGGCACCAGCAGATAGGAGATTCCGCCTATCGAGGTGCTGCCCGCGCAAGCCGCGCCCAGCCCGGCCAGCAGCGCACCGAGGAAAAGGCTCCCGGAATCGCCCATGAAAATCGAGGCCCGTCGAAAGTTGAAGGGCAGGAAGCCGATGCCCGCGCCGGCCACAGCCATGGCCAGCGCAGCCGGCGGCCAGGCGCCTTCCAGCGCAAAAACCCCGGCAAAGCACAGCGCGCCCAACGCCGCAATGCCCGCGGCCACGCCATCCATGTTGTCCAGAAGGTTCAGTGCATTGGTCAGGGCGACGAACCAGAAGAGCGTGAACACTGCATTCGCCCACGCCCACGGGGTTAAGGGATAGACTACACCGAAGCTGATCAGCACCGACCCGGCGAACCCCTGGAACACGAGCTTCGAGGTAGGCCTCAGCTTGAAGACATCGTCCGCTGCGCCGGCCAGGAACATGATGAGGCCGGCAGCGAAGATGCCCGCCATGATGCGCCCTGCGGGGCTCAGCGTTAGCGGGAGCAAGGGACCGGATCTCTCGATGCCGGAGACAGCTACGCCCAGGCTCACGCCCGCACAAATGGCGATCCCGCCCAGCAGCGCCGTCGGCAGGTGGTGCCAGCGGTCGCTGGACGGTCGCGCCAGGACCCCTGCCGCCCGCGCACCCACACGCACCAGAGGCGTGAGCATCAGGGTCGCGAGTAGCGCGCTCAGGAAAGCAGGGATCAATCTCACGAACGGCAGCTCACTGCCAGCGCCGGGGGTCGAGCCATGCCAGATCGGCTAGCCGTTCGTGATCATGACGAAGGACTAGTCGGAGAAGCGGTACTTGAGAAGCGCCCAGATCGCATCCAGCCCGTCAACCCAAGAGATCTTCTTCCCCTCCTCCGCTGTCCGCGGTCGATAGGAGATCGGCACCTCGTGGATCCGGTGACCCGCTTTGAGCAGCTTCGCCGTGATTTCCGGCTCGAAATCGAAATGCACCGAACGCAGCCGGATCCCCGCCAGGGCTTCACGCCGGAATACCTTGTAGGCCGTCTCCATGTCCGTGAGGCTGGAGCGGTACAACAGATTGGTCAGCCAGGTGAGAAACCGGTTGGCCACCGCTCGCCGCCTGGGCACGCTCGCATTCTTGGCCGCGAAGCGCGAGCCGTAGACGATCAGTGCCGAACCGGACGCGATGGGAGCAAGCAGACGGGCGTACTCGGCTGGGTCCAGCTCGAGATCAGCGTCCTGAATCAGCATTACCTCCCCACTGGCATGATGCAACCCCAGCCGCACGGCAGCGCCCTTGCCCAGGTTGATGTCCGAGGTGTATACGCGCATGACGTTACCGTAGCTCTTACGGTACTCATCCACAATGCCAGCCGTACCGTCTGTTGACCCGTCATCCGCGACAATGACTTCCTTCTCGAACAAGGGGATCTCCGTAGCTATCACCCGGTCCAGCACCTCGGCTATCGTTGTCTCCTCGTTATAGACAGGGACGATTATGGAGAGCTTCATGGCTTTCCCGACCTGGCCCGGCTGGCAGCCGGCTGTTCACTACCGCCGATCGCTGCGATCCGCTGCACGGGCATCGGCCACCCTGGGCCGCACCGGATGGGGCTTCCGTGCATCGAGGATGATAGAGGTGTAGTTCAAGCGGCCGTCCCGGTTGCGCTCGTCAAAGCGGCTGGAGCGGCGAATCATCCCGTCTTGTGGATCCCAATCGCGATAGTGGAAGTGACCGTTCTCGTCGAAATATTCCAATAGCTCGACCCGGAACCCCGCCGCCTGGAAGAGGTCACTCAGCCCGCGATAGGTGTAGAGGACCTGGTGGTCGTCGGCACCCGGCCCGCTACCACCGGGTCGCACCCAATCCCGATACCCAGCGTCTGGATGCAGCCCGTCCGGCACGGCCGCTCGCACATACCCTCCTGGCCGCAGATAGCGGTAACAGTTGCGCGCCGCCTCGAGCGCCTCCTCGGGCGCCAGATGCTCCCAGACGTGCTCCGCCAGGACGGCATCTATCGGGCGGAGCGCGAAATGCCTCCGCCAGTCGGACTCGCTGCGCACGTCCAGGGTATCGATATCGGTGGCTATCCAGCCCGGCTGGAAGACGCCACCCGCGCCCACCACCACGCGCAGCGTAGAATCTGCGGCACGCTGCGGGGAGCGGCTGCCGAGCCAGCCAGAGGCCCGGGATCGGGCGAAGTTGAAAAAGCGCTGTAAGAAAGCAGGTGCTTCCATTCAAAGGCGAGGATCGACCAGTCAGCCCCTTGACGGCGCCGTCGACCGAGCGCGGCATGACACGGGCGTCCGCTCCAGCAACTGGTCGAGCATGAGGCGGTGCAGGGAAAGAGACTGGCGGCGCGGCCAGCGTCGCGGGCTACTCCGGGCGATCCTCGGGCTCGCCAACGCCCGCCGCAACTCTGACCGGGGGTGCTTCAGCCTCCGGGGGGGCCGCACCGTTGCGCAGTCCCCGTGCCCAAGCCAACAGACGGGCAGGAATGAGATCGCCCACGGCCTCCCTGGAAAGCTCCTGCAATTCGGAGTACTCGCGCGGGTTCGCCTGCAACTGGCGCTTCAGGAACTCCAGCAGGAAAGCCAGCCCTACGGAAAACACGAGTGCGGCAAGGGCAGCCAACACGCCATTGGAAACGGGAGAGCGCCCGCCACGGATCTCGGCCTCAACCGTGTTCTCCGGCTGTTCGATCACCGTTATCAACGGGGTGTTGCGCGCCTCCTCGATACGCATCTGCTCATTGCTTTGCGCCAGCGAGGAATAGATCTGCAACCGCAGGTCCACCCTCCGTTCCAGCCGCTTCTGTTCAAAGGCCAGGTGGGACGCGCCGATATAGCCGCGGTTCTCCTCCAGGAACTGCTGCAGCGCTGCCTCCGCCTTCTCCAGCTCAGCCCGCGCAATCTCCAGACGCTCCTCCACGAACTTGCGCTCCACCCCCACCTGAGAGCGGCGTCGGTCCAGATTGAACTGGTGCACCAGCTCTAGCAGCCGCCGATTCAACTGCACGGCCAGCTCCCGCCAGGCCGCCCTGGTGATGAGCACCAGGAAGCCCGTGGCCGCATCTACCTTGATCTCGACGCCGCCGGCGATCATCTTCGCCGCCCCTGCAAGCTGCGCCTTTTCATCTTCCTGAGACAACTGACCGCCCGGACCGTGTAGTATCTCGAGCAGCGTTCCCCGCACCGTATCGACGGCACCTGTCTCGCGCACCATTGGTATCGTGTACTCGGTCAGCGCAACCTGCCGCAGCAGGTCGCGCGAGCTTAGCAGCCACTTGTAGAAGTCGGGAGACTGATCTCTCGGGCCGCCACCCGTGAAGCCCAACTGGGCAGCGATCCCGCTCACGCGCGAGGCGCTTTGACCTTCACCCGTCACGAACATCGACTGGGCCACAAACTGCCGGCTCGGCGCTGCCGTGAAAAGAGCGCCGGCGACGAACGCAACCAGCGGCAAGCCGACGACCATGCGCCGTCGCCGCAACAACAGATTGACAAGCGTGAGAAGGGAAATCCCCTCCGGCTCGGCGGACGGGACTGTTTCAGCGGAGGCGCCGCCACGGTCGGCCGCACCAACGGGCGGCCCGTTCTGGGGCATGCTCATCATGCTTTCTCTTTTGTTCAGAGTCGGACTACCCCGAGTTGCGCGCCAGAGGCAAATCAGGCCAGGCCGTCACAGGCTCTGAACCTCCTCCAGCGCACGTACGAACTCGGCCAATTGCGCGGCACCATCGTAATGGGGTGCAATGCGGAACGCGCGCTGCCCCATCTCATCCAGTCGCCCGGGGTCGGCCGCGAGCTGACCGATGGCGGCAGCTACCGAAGCGGGCTCGTCCGGATCTGCAACCAGGCCGCAGCCGCTCTCGCTTACAATGCGAGCGGGGTCACTACCCGCGGGCGCTACCGCCAGCACCGGGCGCCCGGCGGCAAGGATCGGGTACAGCTTGCTGGGCACGACCACCCCCTCAAAACCACGCCGCACGGTCACGATATGGAGGTCCGCGGCGCCCAGTACGTACGGTACCTCCTGGGGCGGCCGGTAGGGTAGGAAGCGGACCCGCTTGGAGCCGTTGGCGAGCAGCTCGAGGCGCTCACGCTCCGCGCCATCCCCAATGAACACCACCCCCACGTGATCGCCCTCCAGCAGCTCGACAGCACGCAGCAAGGTCTCCCAGGCGCCGTAAAACCCCAGGTTACCGGCGTGCAGGACGACGAAGCGGAAGCCGCTCCGGATCTCCTGCACTACGGGGTGGTCCCGCCGGATCGCAGGCGGCGGCTCGATGACGCCATCGCGCACGACCTGGACGCGCTCGGCGGGCACCCCCTTCTGCACCACGCGCTCGCGCATGTCCTCGCCCAGTACAATGACGCGATCCGCGCGCCGCAGCGCCCAGCGGTGTACCACGTCCCAGACGCGTACCCACCACGCGTCGCGCACCACTCCGCTGGCCAGGGCCATATCCGGGTAGAGGTCCCGAATGTTGTAGACAAATGGGCGCCGCCGCAGCGTGGCCACCACGGCGCCGGCAATCCCGGCCATTGGCGGATCCGTCATCGCCAGAACCAGATCGGCCCGGATCATCAGAGCGCGCGGCACGGCCAGGGCGAGGTAGGAAAGGTAATTCGAAATCCGGCGCCAGAGGCGGTAGCGGGGGAAAGCCGTGGAGCCCAGCCGCTCGATCACCAGGTTACCTGATTCCTGCCGCCGCCTTACATAAAAGGGGTGCTCTTCTGCGGGGTCGTAGGACGGACGGCCAGCCAGGACAGTAACACGGTGTCGCTGAGCCAGTGCATCAGCGACCAGCCGCGCCATCCTGGCCGTCGCGGCCGTGTCCGGCGGGAAATACTGGTTGAGCAGCAGTACGTGCATGCCGTACCCTCAGGCGTCGCCCGGGTCAGTGCCCGCCCGGAGCGACCACGCCAGCCCGGGCCACGAGCCGCGCCTCAAGCGGCTCCGTCCCGGGTGAGCAGGTAATTGCCCAAAACCAGCACGTCCAGCTTGGTACGCGAGAAGCAGGATAAGGCATCCTCCGGCGTGCAGACGATCGGCTCGTTGTCATTGAAGGACGTATTCAAGAGCACGGGCACGCCAGTTTCGCGCTGGAACGCCTCGATCAGGCGCCAATACTGGGGATTCGTCTCAACACTCACCGTCTGAAGACGACCCGTGCCGTCTACGTGCGTCGCTGCCGGAATCACATCTCGCTTGGCGGGTCGAACCGCATACGCCAGGTTCATGAAGGGCGAAGGATACGTCCGCTCGAAGTAGTCGGCCGTCGCCTCCTCGAGCACGGACGGCGCGAACGGCCGGAACGACTCCCGGTGTTTCACTCGCCGGTTCAGCAGATCTTTCATCTCGGGGCGGCGCGGGTCCACCACAATGCTCCTGTTCCCCAACGCGCGCGGCCCCCACTCCATCCGCCCCTGGAACCACCCCACGATCCGGCCTGCGGCAATGTGGCGCGCCGTTTCCCTGCACAGCGCCTCTTCCGGCAACTCGCGGAAGGGGAGGTGGCGTCGTTCCAGCGCGCGCCGGATTTCCTCATTCGAAAAGCTCGGCCCCCAGTACGCATGCCGCATTGCGAACTGGCGCGGCTGGCCGAGTACCTGGTGATAAACCTGGGCCGCCGCGCCGACCGCCAACCCCGCATCCCCCGCCGCCGGCTGTACGTACAGGTCGCGGAACGGCGTGTGCTCGAAAATCTTCCCGTTGGCCACGCAGTTGAAGGCGACGCCGCCCGCCAGGCATAACGCCGTCCTGCCCGTCTTGCGGTGCAGCTCGTTGAGCAGCTCGAAGAGCACCTCCTCGAGCCGGGCCTGCAGTGTGGCGGCGACGTCCTTATGGCACTGCTCGAGCGGCTCCCGCGGCCGCCGCGCAGGCCCGAGCAACGCCTCCAGCCGCGGCCCGAACAAAGGGCCCATTTCCGGCGTCTGGTCCGATTCGCGCCAGGTCATGGGCGCACCCTCGCGATGGTGCCGGAAAAACTCCAGAGCGAGCCGAAAGCGGGACCCGTCGCCCGAGCGCAGAATGCGACGAAACTCGCCCCGGTGCACCGGCTCGCCGTACGCGGCCAGCCCCATGACCTTGTATTCGTCGCCGTACTTCCAGAAGCCCAGGTACTGTGTCAGCGCAGAATAATACAACCCCAGCGAATGGGGAAAAGAGATGACGCCCAGCACCAGCATCCGGCGGTCACGACCCATCCCCCACATGGTGCTGGCAAAATCGCCCAGCCCGTCAGCGGACAAAACGGCCGCGTGCTCGAACGGCGAAACCAGGAACGCGCTGGCCAGGTGCGCCAGGTGGTGCTCGACGCGATGGAACCGGGCAGTGACGCGTGCCGGGTCCACGTCCAGTCCGCGGGCCAGTTCCTCGCGAATACCCGCAAAGCGCACCAGCACCTTCGAGCGCTCGAAGGCCATCCGCGGCAGGCGCAGCGCGTACAGCGCCTTCCGCCCCAGCCGGGCCCAGGGGTCGCGGGGAATCGCGATGTGGTCGACCTCGTGGACGCCCACGCCGGCCTCGGCGAGACAGTAGCGGATGGCGCGGATAGGGAAGCCGGCCGCGTACTTCACCCGATTGAAGCGCTCCTCCTCCGCCGCGGCGACCAGTTGGCCATCGCAGAACAGGGCCGCGGAGGCATTGCCATGGTAAGCATTAATCCCCAGAACATGCATGTTCGGACGAGCCTTCCTGTTCTTAACCCGTCGATACGCCAGCGTGTCCCTGGCTCGCAGTCCCGCGCACGCCGCCGTAAAAGTGGCCCGCGCCGCTGGCCGGCGCGGCCTCCAGGTGCAGGCGTGTCCAGGCGTTCAAGACGTACAGGCTCCAGGGGCGGGACCAGCCCGTGCGGCCGCCCAGGAATGCGCGCCAGACCCAGGGCGCGGCCCCTGCATCCAACAGTTCAGTGACCGCAGCGGGCGGATCGTGCAAGCCGGCCTCGACGCTGCCTCGCAACCGCCCGCGCAGCCACCGCTCCCATGGCAAGTTGAAGCCTCGCTTGCGCTGGCGGACCACGTCGCGGGGCAGGATGTCCCTGAGCGCCTCGATCAGCAGGCTCTTCCCCGCCGCCCGACGCGTCCACAGCCGCCGGCCCGGCGCCCGCGCCATGAATTCCGCCAGCTCGTGATCCAGGAAGGGGACTCGCACTTCGAGGGAATGGCCCATGCTCATCGAGTCGGTGTCCCGCAATAGGGTGTTCACGAGATACGAGCGGCTTTCCAGGTAGGAGACAGTCGTGAAGGCATCCAGCCCCGCGCGCTGCACGGCCTTCGCGGCGCCAGCCAACCACTCCCACCAGAGCAAGGTCTCGCCATCGGCCTGGCCCAGCCAGCGCACAGCCTGGCGGGGCGTAAACACCAGCCGGTTGAAGAAGTAAGGGTGCGGCAACGCCTGAGGTTCACTCCAGAACTCCGCTAACTTTCGACCCGAGCCCCTGGCGCCGATGCGGCCCCCGGCCGCAGCCAGGATATGGCCAACTGCAGGCTGCGCCACGGCCGGCACCGCACGCCTGAACCGGGCGAGACGGTCCAACTGCAGAGTCCACCGGAAGGTGGGGTAACCGCCAAACAACTCGTCCCCACCCAGTCCTGACAGCGCTACCTTCAGCCCCGCTTGACGGGCCATCCAGGAGACGAAGTAGGTGTTCACGCCATCCATGCTCGGCTGATCCAGGGCTGCAACAGCCGCATCCAGCCGGCTCAGCATCTCGTCCGCGTCCAGCACCAGTTCCTGGTGCGTCGTCCCCAGCACGCGGGCCGTCTGACTCGCCAGCCTGGACTCGCTGAACTCCAGCTCCGGAAACGCCACGGTCAGCGTCCGAACCTGCGAGCTGTGCCGTGCCGCAAGCGCGCCAAGCGCCGTCGAGTCGATGCCGCTGCTCAAGAAGATCCCGAGCGGCACGTCCGCGATCAGGTGTAGTCTCACACTCTCTTCCAGGATCGAGCGGATGCGCGCCACCACATCGGCCCGGGCGGCCCCGGCGCCACCCCGCTCCACCGACTCCTCGCCTGCTTCTCCGTCGCCCGCCGCATTCAGCACATCCCAGTAGCACTGCGGCGAGACCGACCGCTGCAGCTCGCCTACCTCCACGAGCATCCTGTGACCGGGCGGCAGCGAGTACACCCCCTCGACCAGCGTTGTAGGTTCCCCGGCCGAGCCAAAGAGCAAGTAGTGGCGCAGCCCCGCCGGCGAAAGACGCCGGGGCACGCACCCGCTGGCCAACAGCGCCCTCACCTCCGAAGCGAACGCCAGCCGGCCTGCCGCATGGTAGTAATAGAGCGGCTTGATCCCGAAGCGGTCGCGGGCCAAAAATACTCGAGTGCCTGAACCGGGAACGGCCGCGTGACCGCTGCTCAGCCGTCCGGTCGGCCGTGAGTCGTGCACCGCGAACGCGAACATGCCGCGCAACCGGTGCACACAGTCAGCTCCCCACTCCTCGTAGGCGTGAGCGATGACCTCCGTATCCGACTCTGTCCGGAAGACGTGCCCGCGCGCCGTGAGATCGCGCCTCAACTCGTGGAAGTTGTAGATTTCACCGTTCTGCACGACGACGACGCGACCGTCCTCGTTGGCCATCGGCTGCCGGCCGCCCTCCAGGTCAATAATACTCAGACGGCACATGCCCAGGATGACGCCCGGCGCTGTGTGCGTGCCCTGGTCGTCAGGGCCACGGTGCCGCATAGCATCCATCATCCGCCCCACCCCCCACGCCCCGTCTTCCGATCCGCGGCCGTCCACCACGCCACAAATGCCACACATGTCAGCAGCTAGGCCGAATTGGCGGGAGGCGGGAACTCTTCCGCGGGTTCGGACTTCCCGGCATGGCCGGCTGGCGCCGCGGCAGCCGTTTGGACGCGTCTCGGCCCGGACTGGCGCGCCACAGAAGCGTACAATGCCTCCATCTCCGTTACCGGCGCGTCCCAGGAGAGCATGCGCGCCACCTCGTCACAGCCGTCCCTCAGCCGGCGCCGCACCGTATCCCCCTCCAGCAGGCAGGCCAACCCGTTCCGCAGCGCCTGGACATCGTGGGCCACCACGAGACCGGCGCGCCCATCGATCCAGGGCGCAATCCCGCACTGGTCAGTGACCAGCGCAGGCGTGCCGCAGGCGATCGCTTCCGCGGCGGCGTTCCCGAAGTTCTCGTTTTGGGAAGGGAGCACGAAGACATCCGCGTCTACCAGCGCCTCGAGCTTGGCCCGGCCGTAGTGCGGCCCGCATAACAACAACCGGTCCGGACCCAGGCCCAGCTCGCGCGCTAGCCGGTGCAGCCCGGCAAGGCAGCCGTCGCGGTCATCCGGGCCGGCGATGGCCAGTCGAGCGTGGGCCGACACACCGGCGAAGGCCCGCAGCAGCAGGTCCAGCCCCTTCTTGCGGGAAAGCCGGCCAAGATACAACACCAGCCGCTCGCTCTCACTGATGGAATGCACCCGCCGGAAGGCACCGCGCGGCGGAAGATTGACGAACTCCTCCAGCTCCACGCCGTTCCGCCGTACAAGCAGCTTCTCCGCAGCTACGCCGGCCTCGATCAGCTCCCAGCGCTCTTGCTCCGAGGTCGCAATCAGGCGAGCCGCACCTGCCTCGAGCCGCCGCGTCACGAGTCTCTGGTACAGCCGCTTCTTCAAGAGGCTCCGCACAATGGGGCGGTACATGCCCAGCGGCTCCAGCACATAGGGTGTGCCCCGCGCGCGGCAAAACGCCGCCACCACCGGCCCCAGCAGGTCATAGAGCCCGTACAGATGCACAACGTCGAACTCCGCCAGCCGGCGTCGGCAGAAGCCCACCACGCTCGGGCTCACTGTACTCGTGCGGTAGCGCACCAGCGTGCTCAAGTAAATGGTCTCCGGCTCGGCCGGATCCGCAGGCGCCGCACGGCGGGCGCCGAAGTCCGCCGTCAGCACCGTGACGGCGTGGCCCCGCCGCATCAGATGCCGGCTCAGGGCCCGCACCTTCAGGGCCGGGCCCCCCTTTTCCAGATACGGGTAATAGAACTGCGTCACCTTAAGGACGCGCATTTCTCCTCGAGGATCCGGGTCAGGTCAGCTTGAAAATGCTCGTACAGGTAGTGGCTGCGAACCCGCTCCTGAGCTCGCCGCCCCAGCTCCGAACGCAGCTCGGCGTGCTTCAGCAGGTTTCCCAGCACGCCCGCCAGCTCGCCAACATCACCGTCGTGCACCAGGCACCCCGTCACACCGTCCTCCACTATGTCCGGGGTGCCGCCGTGCGCGCCTCCGACAACGGCCTTGCCCACACCCATCGCTTCCAGGAAGACCAGACCGAACCCCTCAGCTCGGCTGGGCAGGGCGAAGAGATCGCAGCCCTGATAGCAGGCCAGCAGTTCCTCCGGACCGACACTGCCCAGAAAATGAACCCGTTCCGCCACACCCAGCTCCGCGGCAAGCCTGCGCAGCCTGGGCCCATCATCGCCGTCTCCCACGACTACGAGCTGCAGGTCCGACACTTCGGGCAACACCGTGGGAAGGGCCTGGATCAGGGTGTCCACCCCCTTGTACACCTCCTTGGCCGCCAGTCTAGCCACGGTCAGAACAATGCGCCCGCTAGGCAGACGGAAGGCGAGCCGCCCGCCTTTCGCCGTGGAACTGTCGAACCCCGGATCGAGTCCCCAGGGCAGGCGCTGCACCCGTCGCTCCGGCACTCCCTGCACCTCGGTCAGCCGGCGCGCGGTGTCGCGGCTGGGAGCAAGCAGGAGGTCGGAACGCCGCAGCGTCCAGCGGCGGAACCAGGGCAGCGTTTCCCATACGTCGATCCCGTGGCTGAACACTATCGAGTAAGCGGGTCGGCTCAGCACCTGAATCATCCACGCCGCCGGCGCCAGGTGGGGATGGGTTGCCACCACGAGCTGCCGCCTCTGCCGCGCCAGCGCTAACACAGCAGCGCAGAATTGGACTTTGGATCGGCCGTAGCCTCGGACCTCAAACCCCCGTCCCCCCACTTGCAGCCGGCGCCCCCCCCGCGGGTCGTTCAGGCTGAGGAAGCGGTAGGGGATACGGCCCTGCTCGGCAAATCGGGCCAGGACGGCAGCGATGTGGCGGCTGGCCCGCTGCACGCCACCCCCGGATGACAGCTCCGGAAACAGCCCCGTTACCAGCGCGGGGAACGACGTCGCCGAGCCGAATTCGGCCATGGGCCCCCGGGGTTCCACGCGACGACTCAGTCGGATGTAGCGGATGGCGACGCGCTCCTGCGCATGAAGCCGGCGCTGAATCCGCGAGCAGCGTTGCGAAGGTGCACATCACTGGAGGGGAAGTGCGGGGCACAAAGCAGCTCCACGCCCCAGCACTGGTCCCCCCGCGCCGGACGGGCGTAGCGCACGCCGTTGATCGTCCGGTACTCCAACGGCACGGCCGCCGGCATCGAGGAGGGCAGCCAGAAGTGGAAGCCGGCGACCCGCCCCGCCGAGCGATCGCCCTGAACCGCAGCCGCCATCACCCGCAGCGCGTGCCCAGGATTGAAGGGAAAGCCGGGCAACAGAAATGCCGGGACACTGAGCCCCGCAGCCAGGACGGCGACACCGGCGAAGGTTGAAGCTGGTGACGCCGCGGCCCACGCCGGCAAGAGCGCCCGCCGCCTGGTGGACCGCCATCTGATAGCAAGCAGCGCAACGGGCAGAGCCCCGTAAGAAAGCAGCCCGAACCGCGCCTCCGGCGCGCGCGCCATAACGAAGGCCAGGCCAGTGCCAGCCACGGCCAGGACCCACAGCCGCCCCCGGGGCGACTCGGCGCCGGGCATGACGAGCAGCGCCGCTCCTGCCAGCAGGGCGGCGAGGCATAGACCCGCCGTGCCGGGGTGAGTGCTGGTCCAGGGCCCCAGCCAGTTCCAGGCACTCGCACCCGCCGGTGCGGCACCGGACCAGCGCGCCCAGTCCCGGATGACGCTGGCGTGCGCATGGGCGTCGGCCGGCACTACCGCCCACGGCACGTCCACGCAGAATACGGACGCCGGATAAAGAGCGCAGCCCGAGCTGATCATGCCGTATGATGCCACAGGTGAAAGCAGCAGGGCAGAGACGAGGGCCGCCAGGCAGAACCGCCGCAGCGACGCCCGCGGGCGAAACGCATAGAAGAGGGCAGCAATGCCCAGAAGGGGCAGTGCGCTTAGCTTCAAGTTGGCCGCGCCTCCGGCCAGCAGCAGCGGTACCACCCTGCCATCTCGCCAGGCAAACGTCCGCTGCTGGCTCGGCCCGCCGATCTTCGGGTCCGGCTGAGAGAAGACGAGCAAGCTCCACGCAACAACGACCGTCAGCAGCAGAAACGGAAGGTCGGCCACCGGCGTCACCAGGATACCCCAGCGGCCCATGACCGCCAGCAGGATCCCATAGCCGACCAGCAGGAACCAGTCGGCTGGGCGGGCACGGGAGCCGAGCACCCGCGCGACCAACACCGCCGCGTGCAGCGTTGCCAACCAGGTGACGAAGCCGCCGGTCACGCCGTGGCTGCGGCCCTGGAAAACGCCAAAATCGAACGGCGCGGCCAGCGCGAACCAGGACGAACCATACCCGTGCGCGGCGTACGTCAGAGCTAACCCCCGCACCGCACCGAATTCGCTCAGCCAGCGGATGGCGCCGTAGTGGTGGACGCCGGTATCGTAGAGCGCGATCTCCTGGAAGCTGAGCTCGCGACTGCCCAGGACGGCCAGTACCATAGCCAGCAGGGCGCCGCCCACCACGAAGCCTGGCGAAGCAGCAGCCAACAGCTCTGCCGCGGCGCTTCGGGTCCGCGCCCCAACAAGGCTCAGCGCCGCCAGGCCGGTCGCCAGGCTGCCACCCACCAGTGGCGTCAGCGGCACCACAAGAGCGGCAGCCAGCAGCAGGCTCGAGAGCGCCACCACACCCAGCCACGCGGCCAGCACCAGCCGGTCCGCGAGGCGGTCGAGCAAACTGCCTGCCTGGCACAGAGCCAAGATGGCCAGCCCGACCGGCGCACAGAGCGCTAGCAGGAGCAGCCAGCTCGCCATCAGGTAGAACATTCCACCAGCACCGCCTCGAACAGCGCGCGCATCTCCGCAGCGTTTGTGTCCCAGTCGTAGCGCCGAGCCGTCTCCCAGCCCGCCCGGCCCAGCCGGCTGCGCAGACCCGGGTCCCGATACAGCCTGCGCACTAGCGCCGCGAGGGCCGCGGAATCCGTCGGATCGCTCAGGACGAGACCGTCCACCTCGTGCGTGATCAGCTCCGAGCCGCCATTGCCCAAAGACGTGATCACTGGCAGCCCGCAGGCCATGGCCTCGAGGGGCGGAAACGCAGCAGCGTCATAGACCGACGGGCCCACGTAGACGTCCGCCGCGGCATAAAAGCGCAGCACATCAGGCGAAGGATCGAGGAACAGGACGCGCCCACTCAACTCGAGAGCCGCCAGCAAGCGGCGAAACGGCGCCCGATCATCCCGCCCCACTATCATTACCTTGAGCGGCACATCCGGGAGCAGCGAGGCGGCGCGCAACAGACAGGGAACCCCCTTGTTCATCCACCCGTTGCCAATGAGCAGAAGCACCAGCTCTTCTGGCCCAATACCGAGCGCCTCCCGCGCCTCCAGCCTGCGCCGCTCCCGCAGCTCAGGTTGGAACGCCGCACCATCCACCGCGTTGCGAACCAATCTGACCACAGCGCCACCCGGGAAATGACGTTGGATTTCGTCACGCACCTTCCCCGACGGGGCGGCCGCCCGCAGCCGCTTTCTGCTGTAGACGCGACCTTCCAATCCGGAAATCAAGGCGTAGTAGAACCGCCTGTGAATCAGCCGCGCCCAGGCGGCCGGAGGA